>DASRWK010000211.1:0-15886 GCA_035776715.1 Microvirga sp. | reverse complement strand
GGTAATGTCCTGGCCATCGAGCAGAACCGCGCCCTGGTCGGGGCGCAACTGCCCGCCAACCATGTTGAACACCGTGGACTTGCCGGCTCCGTTGGGACCGATGATGGCCAGCATCTCGCCGCGCTCGAGCGTGAAGCTCACGTCCTGCGCCGCCGTGACTCCGCCGAAGGATTTGCTCAAGCGCTGAACGGAAAGAAGCGTCATGTCCGCTCCTCCCGCCAATCGCGGATTGTGCCGACGATCCCGCGCGGGAAGACGAGCACGATGGCGATGATGCTCAGGCCCAGAACCAGGCGCCAAAGGGAGGTCAGCGGCATGATCTGATCACGCAGCACGTGCAGAACCCCCGCGCCGACGAGCGGACCCGTGACGGTCTGGATGCCGCCGATCAGCAGCATGGTCAGCGCATCGACGGAGGTGGGGATGCCCAGCAAGGTGGGGTCCACGGAGCCACGGGAGAACGCATAGATGCCGCCGGCTAGACCTGCAGCCGCGCCGGAGATCGTGAAGGCGAGCCAGCGGTGGCGGCGAATGTCGAGGCCTATCGCCTCGGCCCGCGCCGCCGAGTCGCGCGCGGCGCGCAACGCATAGCCGAGGGGGGCATCGATGACGCGCATCAGCAGCAGAACCACAGCGGCCGTGAGCGCAAGCGCGAAGAAGTAATAGGCTGTTGGCCCACTGGCCCATGTCGAGGGCCATACGCCGACGATGCCGTTGTCGCCGCCCGTGACATCGACCCACTGAAAGGCGACGGCGAAGACGATCTGTGCGGCTGCCAGGGTCATCATGGCCAGATAGATGCCCGACAGCCGCACGACGAAGGCGCCGATCAGTGCCGCGCCGAGAGCCGCAAGCAGAAGACCTGCCGGAAGCGCCGTTTCCATCGGGAGGGCGAGCCATTTCACGGCGAGTGCCGCACCGTATGCGCCCAAACCGAAGAAGGCCGCATGGCCAAAGCTCACGAGGCCGCCGACCCCGATGAGAAGCTGCAGACTGATGGCGAAGAGCGCGAATATCAGGATTTCGGTGGCGACCTTCAGCACATAGGCATCGCCGATCAGAGGAAGCGCCGCGAGAATGCCGAGGACGGCTAGAACCGCCAGCGTCGCGAATGGCGAACGCTCGCGACTTGCGATGCCCACCGCATGTGCGCCGCTGATCACTTCGGGACGGCCGAAGAATCCATAGGGGCGGACGGCGAGAACGATGGCCATGAGCAGAAACACCACGACGAGGGTGCTCTTGGGGAAGATCAGGATGCCGAAGGCCTGCAACTGTCCGATGACGAGCGCCGCCAGAAAGGCGCCCGGCACGCTGCCCATGCCTCCGACGACGGTCACGACGAAGGCTTCTGCGATCATCGAGAGGTCCATGCCTGCATGGGCTGATACGCGCGGAATCTGCAGCGCGCCGCCGAGACCCGCGAGAAACGCGCCGAGAAAGAGGGTTCCAGTGAAAAGGAGCGCCTGGTTCACGCCCAGCGCTGCGATCATCTCCCGGTCCTGCGTGGCTGCGCGCACCAGAACGCCGAAGCGCGTCTTGCGCAGCAGAAGCCACACGAGCCCTAGCACGACCGGCCCAGCCGCGATGAGCACGAGTTCATAGGAGGGGAAGCGCCGTCCAAGAATCTCGACGGGCGCGCGCAAGCCAGGGGCGCGGGGGCCGAGAATGTCTTCCGGACCGAAGATCAGGATGGTGACATCCTGCACCACGAGGACGACCCCGAAGGTCGCGAGCAACTGGAATAGCTCCGGCGCGCTGTAGATGCGGCGCAGGAGCAGCACTTCGATCATAACGCCGATGAGACCGACGACAATGGCGGAGGCCAGAATGCCGGCCCAGAACGTGACCGGGCCGAAGGAGAGTTCGAGCAGGCGCGGCACAAGCGTCGCGGCCGTGTAGGCGCCGATCATGTAGAGCGAACCGTGCGCGAAGTTCACGATCCGCGTGACACCGAAAACCAGAGTGAGGCCACAGGCGGTAATGAAGAGCGAAGAGGCGCTGGAGAGCCCGTTGAGAGCCTGAATGGCAAGAAAGGAAAGGTCCATGTCCTGTCTCTCAACGGACGCCGATCGTGCGCTCTGCCATCAACTCTCAATCCTTCCGCGCCGCCGTCACTTCGGCCTCGCTTGGCATGAAAGGCGCGCCGTCCTTGTAGGTCCAGTCGGTCATGCCGCCATTGGCTCCCTTGAGCACGAGCTTGCCGATCCAGGCGCCCATGGTGGACTGATTGTCGATGCCGCGCATGGTGACGGGACCGATGACGGTGTCGAACTTCGCATCCTCAAGCGCCTCGATCATCGCTTCAGTTTCGACGGATCCCGCGCGTTCGATGGTGTCGCGGATCATGTAGACGACCATGTAGCCGAGGAGAGAGCCGAGGCGCGGCGTCTCGTTGAACTTCGCACGATAGGCATCGACGAAGGCCTTGTGCTTGGGATCGGTGATCTCGTCCCACGGATATCCGGTCACGGTCCAGCCTTCCGGCACTTCGTCTTTCAGCGGCAGCAGCCACTCGGGTTCGCCGGTGAGAAGCGAAAGAACCGTTGCGTCCTCGAAAAGGCCGCGCGTGTTGCCCTCGCGCACGAACTGCGTGAGGTCGGGACCGAAGAGGACGTTGAAGATGCCGTCTGGCTTGGCCTGCTCCAGGGCCGAGACGGTGGCACCGGCCTCGATCTTGCCCAGCGCGGGATACTGCTCAGTGACGATCTCGGCGCCGGGAACGCGCTCCTTGATGAGGCGCTTGAACACCTCCGCCGCCGACTGACCATACTCGTAGTTCGGGGCGACAATGGCCCAGCGCTTGGCGCCGGAGGCCTTCGCCTGATCCACCAGCATTCCTACCT
The DNA here is from genome assembly GCA_035776715.1 of Microvirga sp. Classification (GTDB taxonomy): domain Bacteria; phylum Pseudomonadota; class Alphaproteobacteria; order Rhizobiales; family Beijerinckiaceae; genus Microvirga. The sequence goes on along the minus strand of DASRWK010000211.1, from coordinate 13,040 downwards.
GCATGTAGTTGCTGGGGCGGATGCGGAAGGTATAGCGGTTGCCTTGCGCCATGGTGACGGCGTCGGTCAGCGGCTCGGCGGCAATATAGAGGATTTTCTTCTGGTTGGCGTAATCCGCCATGGCGATGCCGACATTGGACTGGAACGATCCGAACAGCAGGGACACGCCCTCGCGGCTCACCAGTTCGTCCGCCACCCGGGTTGCATCCCCCGTGGTCGCACCGTCGTCGCGGGAGACGACCTCGAGCTGGCGGCCGAGGACGCCCCCTTTGGCATTGATCTCATCCAGGGCCATCTGCCAACCGTTCCGGTAAGGCACCGTGAAGGCCGCCCATCGGGCATAGGAATTGAGCTCGCCCAGCTTGATGGGGGGCTGCTGAGCCTGAGCGGCTGGGCTTGAGAGCGCGAGCGCCAATCCAAGAGCCAGCCAGCGGATCAACGATGCCTTCGTCATGATGCGGTTTCCTGTTTCGAGGATCGGCGTGGATGTAGGGCGTACTGCTACTCGAAGAAGGGCGAAACTGCCAAGGTTCCTGGATTCATACCTTGCATGTTCCAGGAGAGGAATGACACATTCGCTGTCCCGTTCCTCGATCGCCGGAATCCCATGCTTCTCGATGCCGATCCTGCCCGCGCCTTCATGCCCTATCCGGCCGTTGCCGTGCCTCATGCAGAGCGTGGTCCGCTTTCGGGGTTGACCTTCGCCGCCAAGGATCTGTTCGATGTGGCGGGCTATCCCACCGGCTGCGGGTCGCCTCACATGCTGGCGATGTCGGGCATCAAGACCCGCACGGCACCGACGGTGAAAAGGCTCCTCGATGCCGGGGCGCGGCTCGTGGGCAAGACGATCACGGATGAGCTCGCCTTCTCCATGAACGGCAAGAACGCCCATTTCGGCACCCCTGTGAACGGCGGCGCGCCTGATCGCATCCCCGGCGGTTCGTCTTCGGGGTCGGCGGCAGCCGTCTCCAATGGTCTCTGCGATTTCGCTCTCGGGACGGATACCGGCGGTTCCGTCCGTGCCCCGGCCAGCCATTGCGGGCTCTTCGGTATCCGTCCCACCCATGGGCGGGTGAGTCTGGAGCTCTGTCACGATCTCGCCCCCTCCCTGGATACCTGCGGGTACTTCACCCGCGACGGCGCCACCTTCGTTCAGGTGGGCGAGGTTCTGCTGGGAGACGACAGCAATCCGCTTTCCTCCAGCCCCAACGTTCTCCTGGCGAAGGATGCGTTTGGCCTTCTCGACCAAGAGGTAAGGGAAGCACTGGCTCCGGCGGTCGATCGGGTCGAGGCGGCGCTTGGGGCATTTGAGAACGTGACCGTCGCCACAGAGGGCTTCACCTCCCTCTATTGGGCCATGCGCTACATCCAGAGCCGGGAGGCCTGGGAGGTCGACGGACCCATGATCGAGCGCTACTGCCCGCCCCTAGGGCCTGGCGTGGCCGACCGGTTCGAGTTCTCGAAGGCCGTCACCGATTCGCAGGTGACCGAGGCACAGGTGATTCGCAGCGCCTTCCGGACCCGGTTCAACGCCCTTCTGGCGCGGGATACGGTGCTCATCCTTCCGACCATGCCGGACGTGGCGCCGCTTCTCTCCGAGAGTGACGGCGGGCTCAACGATTATCGCAACAAGTCCCTGAACCTGCTCTGCCTGTCGGTGCTCTCCGGCCTGCCGCAGGTGTCGATCCCGCTCGCATCCCGGCAGGGCGCGCCGCTTGGATTGTCCCTCATGGGGCCGGCCGGCTCCGACCTGGGCCTCGCGAACTTGGCGCGCCGGATCGCGGACGGGGTATTCGCCTGAATGAACCGCCTCCGCCCCGTGCTCGTTACCGCCAGGAGCAGATGGCGGCAGACGGCCTGATCGAAGAAGGGGACATCATGACCAATCCCATCGTCCACCCTCAAATGCCGCACGTGGCGGTGGCAAGCGCCTGCCTCCTCGGCGAAGGCCCCGTGTGGGACGATCGCTCCAACACGCTATTTTGGGTCGATATCAAGAGCCAGGCCGTCTGGCGTTATCATCCGGAGACGAACGAACATTCCCGGGTCGAAGCACCGGAGCGCATCGGCTTCATCGCCCTCACACCCGACGCTGATGTGGTCGTCGCAGGTTTCAAATCGGGCCTCAAGCGTTTCAATCTCAAGACCGGAGAGGCCGAGCCCATCGTCTCGCCCGAGAAGGACAAGCCCGGAAACCGCATCAATGACGGCCATGTCGGGCCGGACGGTGCGATCTATTTCGGCACCATGCATGACGACGAAACAGAAGAGAGCGGCTCCTTCTGGCGCTGGGACGGCAAGGAGCTCACGGAGTTCCATTCCGGCTTCATCGTGACCAATGGGCCCGCCTTCAGCCATGACGGGCAGACGCTCTATGGCACCGACACGGTCAACGGCATGATCTATGCCTTCGATGCGAACAGGGGCGAGATTGGAGAACCGCGCAAGTTCGCCCGCTTCGAGGAAGGTTGGGGGCATCCCGACGGCATGGCCGTGGATGCGGAAGGGTATGTGTGGGTCTGCCATTGGGGCGGATCGCGCATCACGCGCTTCGCACCGGACGGGTCGGTGGAGCGCACCGTGCCGGTGCCGACCGCCCAGGTGACGAAATGCGCCTTCGGCGGACCCGACCTGACGACTCTCTACATTACGACCGCTTCGATCGGGCACGACCCTCATGTGGACCCGATGGCGGGTCATCTCTTCAAGGTCGAGACCGGGGGCATCCGAGGTCTGAAGACCAGCATCTTCGAGGGGTGAGATATGGCGATCGAACGCTTCGGCTCCGTCGACGGTGAGGATGTCCTGCAGGTGACGCTCGCCGGGCCCGACGGCATCGAGATGCGCGTGCTCACCTGGGGCGCCGTGATCCGCGATCTCGTCGTTCCCACCGCCCATGGGCCACAGGGCGTCCTGCTGGGGCTCACTTCGATCGAGGATTACGTTGCCCACTCACCCTATTTCGGCGCTATCGTGGGGCGGCATGCCAACCGAATCGGCGGAGCGCGCTTCACCCTGAACGGCAAGACATACAGGCTCGACGCCAATGAGGGGCCCAATCAGCTCCATGGCGGTTCGGCAGGCTTCGGCACGCGGCTCTGGAGCATCGTCGAACACAGCGAGACGAGCGTGACTCTCGGCTTGGTCTCGGAAGACGGGGATATGGGCTACCCGGGACGCCTCGTCGCGACCTGCACCTATACGCTGCTTCCTGCGGCGACCGTGCGGATCGAGTTGACCGCCGTGACCGACCGGCCCACCCCGGTCAATCTCACCACGCACGGCTATTTCAATCTCGACGGCAGTCCCGACATCCTCTCTCATTATCTGATGATCGCGGCTGATTACATTACGCCGACCCGTCCGGATCTCATTCCCACGGGCGAGATCAAGCGCGTGGCGGGCACCCCGTACGAGTTTGCCACGCCTCGTCCTATCGGTGCGGCGGAGTTCATGCAGGACCGTCCGATCTACGATACCAACTTCGTGCTGCGTGGCCCTTACGGAGTACTCCGTCAAGCTGCCACGCTCGCTTCTCTGAAGAACGGCCTCACCATGGAGCTCTGGACGACTGAGCCGGGACTTCAGTTCTATGCAGGGCATCTCATCAAAATTCCCGTTTTAGGACTCAACGGCGCTCAGTACAGACCGCATGCGGGGCTTTGCCTGGAGCCTCAGCGATTTCCGGATAGCCCCAATATTGCCCATTTTCCGTCGTCAATTCTCAACCCGGGGCAGGTTTCGAAGCAGGTCAGCGAGTTGAGGTTCTCTGGTTCAACGGGAACTTTGCCATAAGTTGGCCGTTTTTCCTGCAGCGTTGCGTTCCAGAAAAGCACCAACCAAGAAGGGAATGCTCCCTATGCCTATGCTCGATGCGAAAGCCCTTGAGAATGACCCTAAGGGAATGGCTTTCCTGACGAGCGTCTTGCATCCACGTCCTGACACCATGGTGCTTCAACCGAATGAAGTACCTCCGCCGAAGAGCCTGCCGCACATTGTGCGGATGTATTTTCGCGGCACAAGGCGCACCAAGCCGCTCCTAACCCATTTGGTCTAGCAGGCGATTTTCACGCCTGCTGTTTCTCTCAAGCCGCCAGCCCGCGCTTGGCCAGAAGCGCGTCTGCCGTCGGAAGGCGGCCTCGGAAAGCCGTGTAGGCTTCAGCCGGATCGCGAAGATTTCCGGCGGAATAGATGAAGTGCTTGAGTTTCTCCGCCAACTCCTTGTTGAAGGCGTCGCCCGTCTCTTCGAACGCCTTGAAGGCATCGGCGTCCAGAACCTCCGACCAGAGATAGCTGTAATAGCCCGAGGAATAGCCGTCGCCTGCGAACACATGGGTGAAGTGAGGCGTGCGATGGCGCATGATGATCTCGCGCGGCATGCCGATCCTCTCCAGGGTCTCCTTCTCGAAAGCAGAGATATCGAGACCCGTTACGTCCTTGCGGCGATGGAGCTCCAGATCGACGAAGGCGGAAGCCAGATACTCCACTGTCGCGAAACCCTGGTTGAAGTTCCGTGCGGCCATGAGGCGCTCGAGCAGCTCCTCCGGAATCGGTTCGCCTGTCCGGGAATGCGTGGCGTAACGGCGAAGGATGTCAGGTTGCGACAGCCAGTGCTCGTAGAGTTGTGAGGGCAACTCCACGAAATCCGTCGAGACCGCCGTGCCTGCGAGCAACGGATAGGTGACGTTGGAGAGAAGGCCATGCAGGCCGTGGCCGAATTCGTGAAACAGCGTGCGTGCATCATCGAAGCTCAGAAGCGAAGGCTCGCCCGCACCGCCCTTCGCGAAGTTCATCACGTTGACGATGATGGGCCGCACGTCGCCGGAGAGCTTCTCCTGCGAACGGAAGGCGCTCATCCATGCGCCGCTGCGCTTGGACTGGCGGGCAAAGTAATCGCCGATGAAGATTCCCACATGCGTGCCGCTGGAATCGAGCACCTGCCAAGCGCGGATATCGGGATGATACTTCGGGAAATCCTTCAGCTCCTGGAAGCTCACCCCGAAGAGCCGGTACGCCGTTTCGAAGGCTGCTTCGATGATGTTGTCGAGCTGGAAGTAGGGCTTGATCATTGCCTCGTCGAGATTGTGACGGGCCATGCGCACCTGATCCGCATAGAAGCGCCAGTCCCATGGCTCGATGACGATATTGTCTCCCTGGGACTGCGCGAGTGCCTGCAGGTCGTCGCGCTCGGCCTCGGCGCGGGCACGGGCGGGCGCCCATACGTCGTTCAGGAGCTTCAGCACTGCGTCCGGCGTCTTGGCCATGGTGTCGGAGAGCTTGAAATCGGCGAAGGTCTCGTAGCCCAGCAGTCTTGCCCGCTCGACACGGAGCGCCGCCATCTCGGCGATGATCGTTTTGTTGTCGGTCGTGCCGTCATTGTCACCGCGCGAAGCCCAGGCCCGGAAGGCCTGCTCGCGCAGATCGCGCCGCTTGGAAAATTGCAGGAAGGGCTCGATGCTGGAACGCGAGAGGGTGATGACGTATTTGCCCTTTAGACCGCGCTCTTCCGCCGCCTGTGCAGCGGCCTCCCGGAGGAACGAGGGAAGTCCTGCGAGATCGTCCTCCGTTTCGAGCACGAGCTGATAGGACTTCTCATCGGCCAGCACGTTCTGCGAGAATTGCGTGCCGAGGCTTGCGAGACGCTCCGTGATCGCCGCGAGGCGCTTCTTCCCGTCCGGCGCGAGTTTCGCGCCCGCACGCACGAAGATGGTGTGATAGCGGTCGAGAACGCGAGCCTGCTCCGCATCGAGACCGAGGCTCTCGCGGTTGTCGCAGAGAGCGGCGACGCGCCGGTAGAGCGCCTCGTTCATGAAGATGCTGTTGCGATGCTTGGCGAGGATCGGTGCCATCTCCCGCTCGATCGCCTGAATGGCCTCGTTGGTATGCGAGCCTGCAAGATTGAAGAACACGCCGCCCACGCGCTTGAGCGCGGCGCCGCTGCGCTCCAGGGCCTCGATGGTGTTGGCGAAGGTGGGGGGCGCCTCGCTCCCGGCGATCGCCGCGATCTCAGCTTGCTGATCCGCCAGGGCCTGATCGAAGGCAGGTTTGTAATGCTCGGGCGCGATGCTCTCGAAGGGGGGAAGGCCGAAAGGGGTGTTCCAGGTGGCAAGGAGAGGATTGCCTGAGAGGTTCGTGCTGGGCGCCATCGTTGAAGTGCTCCGCCTGATCGTTCGTTGTTTCGAGTCTTAGCCGCCTCAGCCGCCCATCGGAAGAGGTGTGGTGTCGGCACTGGCCAAATAGCGGCGCATGAAGGCGAGCGCCCGCTGCGTGGCATCCTTTTCCGCAGCTCCGTGGAAGCCGTGCCCCTGGCCCGGATAGACTTTCACTTCGTGCGGCACGTTCTGCTGGCGCAGGAGGGCCTCCACCGCATAGGCATTTGCCACCGGCACGATCGGGTCGGCGGACCCATGCAGCACAAGGGTAGGCGGCAGCCGAGAGGTCGTGGCAATGGCTCCCTGGGGCAGAGGGCCGAAGTAGTTCACCAGGGTTTTCACGCGCCGGTCCATGGAGGATACGGCAAGACCCAAGGCCGCGCCCAGGGAAATGCCGACGATACCGATCCGGTCGGCGTCAGCCCCCGGATGGTCGGACGCGAAGGTCAATGCATCCTGAACGGTACTCATCCAGGGCATGAAGTTCTGGAAAAGAGTGGCGAAGGACGCCCGTCTCTCGTCCGTCCGATCCAGGTAGTGGACAAGGTGTACCTGATAGCCGGCAGCGGCCATGCCGCGGGCGCCGTTACGGTATTGCGCGTTGTAGCTCAATCCGTCGGCCCCATGCAGCATGAGCACGGCAGGACTCTGGGTCGAGCCGGAGGTCTTGAAGGTTTCGACGGCAATGGTCTTGCCGCCGCTCGTGAATGTGTTGCGCTTTTCCGTCACCGGCATCGTTCGGGCTTGGTCCTGTTGGGCATGGAGGGAGGAAGAGGCGGAGAGCGCGGCGCCGACCATAAGGCTGCGTCTCGTGAGCGACATGGAGGCTGGCATTCGAGGGAATAGGTCTGGGACTGCCGTGGAAATGGAGCCGGGCGGCCCAGGTCCCCAGATGGCAAAAGGTCCCATCCGTTGCCTTGGCGAAACGGCCAAGGATCGATTTGCCGGGTCCACACGTTGTTTGCTGACGGGCGAGAGCTTCTCGCCGCAGCAGAAACCGAACGCGATGCCTCCTGCACCCTTACCCGCGCCGCCTTCAGAGACGGAGATTCAGCCTCCCCGGGTTCCGGGCCTGTCCGGCCTGATGACGTTGGCGGTGGGCGTTGTCGTGCTGGCGGGGCTTTATGTCGGTCGTGAGGTGTTCCTCCCCGTCGTGCTCGCCATTCTGCTCGCCTTCGTGCTCGCCCCCTTCGTCGATCTGATGCGCAAATGGCATCTGGGCCGAGTGCCTTCTGTCATCATTGCCGTTCTGGTGACCCTCGGGATCATCGTGTCACTCGGCGGTCTCATCGGCTTCCAACTCGCGGGCCTGGCTTCAGACCTTCCTCGGTATCAGACCACGATCGAGCAGAAGGTCGGCTCCCTGCGCGAGGGGACGCTGGGCAAGCTGCCGAGCATGCTCCGCGATTTCGGCCGCCGGTTCGACGAGGCGGTCGGCGAGCAACCACCCGAAGCGGCTCCCCCATCCCCGTCCAGCACGGCCGAGCCTCCGCCCGAAGAGCCGAAACCCTTGCCCGTCGAGGTGCATGAGCCGGATCCGACACCCGCACAGGTCGCACGCAACGTCCTGATACCCTTGCTTGAGCCCCTCGCGACCATGGGCATCGTGTTCGTGGTGCTCATTTTCATTCTCATGCAACGGGAGGACCTGCGCGACCGCATGATCCGCCTGTTCGGCTCGAGCGATCTGCATCGCACCACCGCAGCCATGGACGATGCCGCACGGCGTTTGAGCCGTTTCTTTCTCACGCAGCTTGCGCTCAATGCGAGCTTCGGTCTCGTGGCCGGAATCGGCCTGTGGCTGATCGGCGTGCCGAGCCCGGCCCTTTGGGGCGTCTTTGCGGCGTTGATGCGCTTCGTGCCCTATATCGGCTCCTTCGTCGCGGCAGCCCCTCCGATCCTTCTCGCCGCCGCCGTCGACCCCGGCTGGTCCATGGCGTTGATGACCCTGGCTCTGTTCTTGATTGGCGAGCCGATGATGGGGCATGTGGTCGAGCCTGTCGTCTATGGGCAGAGCACGGGGCTGTCGCCTTTCGCCGTCGTCATCTCGGCGATCTTCTGGACCTGGATCTGGGGCCCTGTGGGCCTGCTCATTGCAACGCCCCTGACCCTCTGCCTCGTGGTGCTGGGACGTCATGTGGAGAGGCTCGAATTTCTGGACGTCCTGCTCGGCGACAGGCCCGCTCTGACTCCCGCGGAGAATCTCTACCAGCGCATGCTCGCCGGCGATCCCGACGAGGCCTTGGACTCGGCCGAAGTTCTCCTGAAAGAGCGCTCCCTCACATCCTATTACGACGAGGTGGCGCTCAAAGGGCTCCAGCTTGCGGCCAATGACGCGACGCGCGGGGTGCTCACCCACCGCCAGCTTGATCAGGTCAGGGACGTGATCAGGGCCCTCGTGCAGGACCTCGGCTCTCATGACGATATCGAGCCGCCGCCGCATGAGACCGAGGATGAGCCGGTAGCATCGCCCCAAAGCGAGAGGCCTGCGATCAAGGAGCCCGCAGTCGTCGGCGAGATGCCGCACGAGGACAAGATCCCCCAGGCGTGGAAAGCGGAAGGAGCTGTCATGTGCATCGCGGGTCGCGGACCTCTCGACGAGGCGGCTTCCGAGATGCTGGCGCAACTCCTGAACAAGCACGGGCTCGGAAGCCGTCTCGTGCCCCACGAGGCCGTGTCACGTTCGGCGATCTACAACCTTGATGCATCCGGCGTGCAGATGATCTGCATCAGCTATCTGGAAATCAGCGGCACGCCGGCGCATCTGCGCTATCTGTTGCGGCGGTTGCGGAAGAAAGCGCCCAAGGCGCCCATTCTCGTAGGCCTCTGGCCTGCGGAGGATGCGGTCTTTAAGAACGAGGCGATGCGCTCGGCCCTCGGTGCCGACTATTATGTCTCGTCCATGCGCGATGCGGTGGTGCAATGCCTGAAGGTCGCAACCGGCGAAGTAGAGCTGCCGCAAACCGTGACGACCGACCATGCGGCGAATGAGGCAGCGGCGGGCAAGCGCCTGCCGCTGCCCGCCTGAATTCAAGCCGCTGCTTCCTTCAGGAAGTTCTCGGCATAGTGGCAGGCGACCTGGCGGCCGTCGAGCTCGCGCAGCTGCGGGCGTTCGACCTTGCAGCGCTCCGTCACATAGGGGCAGCGGGTCGAGAACACGCAGCCCTTTGGCGGATTGAGCGGCGAGGGCAGCTCGCCCTTGAGCACGATGCGCTTGCGCCGCACGCCCGTGATCCCCGGCGTGGAGGAGAGAAGCGCCTGCGTATAGGGATGCAGCGGGCGCGCGTAGATCTTCTCCTTCGGGCCGTGCTCGACGGCGTGGCCGAGATACATGACGAGCACGTCGTGAGCGATATGCCGGACGACGCCGAGATCATGCGAGATGAAGAGATAGGCGAGGCCCATCTCCTGCTGAAGATCGGCGAGGAGGTTCAGCACCTGCGCCTGGATCGACACGTCGAGCGCCGAGACCGGCTCGTCCGCCACCACGAGCTTCGGCGACAGCATCAGGGCGCGAGCGATGGCGATACGCTGGCGCTGGCCGCCGGAGAACATGTGCGGGTAGCGATTGTAGTGCTCGGGGCGAAGGCCGACCTTCGCCATCATCGCCCGCACCCGCTCCTTGCGCTCTGCAGAGGAGAGATTGGTGTTGATGACGAGCGGCTCCTCGAGGATCGTGCCGACCTTCTTGCGGGGATTGAGAGAGCCATAAGGGTTCTGGAACACCAGCTGCACCATGCGGCGCAGCTCCTTGGTGTAGTTCGACGGCGTGTTCACCGCATCGATGCCGTCGAGAGTGAGTTGCCCTTCGGTCGGCTTCTCGATCAGGGTCACCATGCGGGCGAGCGTGGATTTGCCACAGCCGGATTCTCCCACCACTGCCAGCGTCTTGCCCGGTGCGATGGAAAACGAGATGCCGCCGACCGCCTGCAGGGCGGCCGGCTCCTTGAACAGCCCACGCTTGACCTTGTAGATCTGCCTCAGGTCTTTGGCTTCAACAACGGGAGCGCTCACGACGCAGCCTCCGTCCTAATGGGATGATCGTGCTGGATGGCGGCGCTCCGGTCGGGGTCGCCGAGCGGGTAATGGCAGCGGATATGCCCGCCGGCCCAGGGACGCAGCTCCGGCCGCACATTGCGCGAATGCTCGGTGGCATAGGCACAGCGCGGGCTGAAGAGACAGCCCTTCGGACGGTCGTAGAGGCCCGGCACCACGCCGGGGATCGTCGCGAGGCGTCCGCCTTCGCTGCGCTCCGGCAGGGCTGCGAGCAGGGCGGCCGTGTAGGGGTGCTGCGGCGAGGCGAACAGATCAGCGGCAGAGCGCTCCTCCATGATCTGGCCCGCATACATCACCATGACGCGCTGGGCGGTGTCGGCGACGACGCCCATGTTGTGCGTGATCATGACGAGGCCCATGTTGCGCTCCTTCTGGAGCGTCATGAGCAGGTCCAGGATCTGCGCCTGGATCGTCACGTCGAGCGCGGTGGTGGGCTCGTCGGCGATCAGGAGCTTGGGATTGCACGCAATCGCCATGGCGATCATCACGCGCTGGTTCATGCCGCCCGACATCTGGTGCGGAAAGGCTGAGAGGCGGCTTTCAGGCGAGGGAATGCCAACCTGCTCGAGCAGTTCGATCGCCCGGCGCCGGGCCGCTTTGCGGTCCATGCCCTCGTGCAGGCGCAGCGTCTCGGTGAGCTGAAACCCGATGGTGAAGGACGGGTTGAGGCTCGTCATCGGCTCCTGGAAGATCATCGCGACGTCCTTGCCCGTGAGCTTGCGGCGCTCGCGCTCGGAGATCGTCAGGAGGTTGCGGCCGTTGAAGGTGAGTTTGTCCGCCTTCACGCGGCCCGGGAAGGGGATGAGTCCCATGAGGGCCAGCATCGTCACGCTTTTGCCGGACCCGGATTCGCCCACGACGCCGAGAACCTCGCCCTCTTCGAGCTTGAGGCTGACACCGTCCACGGCGCGCATGATGCCGCCTTGGGTCGGGAATTCGACCGACAGATTTTCAATTTCGACAAGAGCCATGATCAGCGCTTCAGTTTGGGATCCAGGGCGTCACGAAGGCCGTCGCCCAGAAGATTGAAGGCAAGAACGGTGATGAGGATCGCAAGACCGGGGAAGGTCACGACCCACCACGCACGGAGTACGAACTCGCGGGCATCCGCCAGCATGGTGCCCCATTCCGGCGACGGCGGCTGAGCGCCGAGGCCGAGGAAGCCCAGAGCCGCGGCGTCGAGGATCGCGGTGGAAATGCCGAGGGAGGCCTGCACGATCAGAGGGGCCGTGCAGTTCGGCAGCACTTCCTTGAACATCAGCCGTACCGTGCCGGCGCCGCTCACGCGGGCCGCCGTCACGTAGTCCTTGGAGGTTTCGGTGATCACCGCCGCACGCGCAAGGCGCACGTAGTGCGGCAAAATCACGAGGGCGACGGCGAGCATGGCGTTCATCAGGCCCGGCCCCAGCACCGCCACGATCACGATGGCGAGCAGAAGGCTCGGCAGCGTGAGGACGATGTCCATCAGGCGCATGATGAAGATCTCGGTGATGCCGCGGAAGAAGCCCGCGACGAGGCCCAGCACGGTGCCGAGCGCGATGGAGATCGCCACGACGACGATGCCGATGAGGAGCGACAGGCGCGCACCGTGGATCATGCGCGAGAGGATGTCGCGACCGATTGGATCGGTGCCGAGCGGATAGGCGATCGATCCGCCCTCCTGCCAGAACGGCGGCTTCAAAGCGATCGTGGTATTGGTGATGTTCGGGTCATGCGGAGCGATGATGTCCGCCAGGAGCGCGACGAGCACGACGGCCACGATGATCACGAGACCGGCGACGGCGCCATGATTGGCGCTGAAGTAGCCCCAGAATTCACGCAGCGGGTGGGGAGGGGTGGCCGTCGGCGCTGCGACGGCCGGAGCTTCCATGGTTTCAGTGGTCATCGCGTATGCCTGATGCGAGGATTGATGAGGCCGTAGGCGAGGTCGACGAGGAGGTTCACGCTCATCACCACGACGCCGAGCAGCAGAGCGCCGCCCTGCAAGACCGGGTAATCACGACGGAAGATGGCGTCGATGAGCCATTTGCCCACACCCGGCCAGGAGAAGATGGTCTCGGTGAGGATAGCGCCGGTGAACAATACGCCGATCTGCAGGCCGATCACGGTGATGACGGGAATGAGGGCGTTGCGCAGTGCGTGCAGGGCAACGATGCGGAAGCGCGAAAGTCCCTTGGCCTTGGCGGTTCGGATGTAATCTTCGCCGAGAACCTCCAGCATCGCGGAGCGGGTCATGCGCGCGATCACGGCAAGCGGCACGGTGCCGAGGACGATCGTCGGTAGGATCAGATGCTCGACCGCCGACCAGAACGCTCCTTCCTCCTCGGACAGAAGCGTATCGATCAGCAGGAAGCCGGTAGTGGGCTCGATGTAATACAGAACGTCGATGCGGCCTGAGACCGGGGTGAGGTCGAACTGCACCGAAAAGACCAGGATGAGGATGAGGCCCCACCAGAAGATCGGCATGGAATAGCCGGTGAGCGATATGCCCATCACACCGTGGTCGAAGATCGAATTTCGTCTGAGCGCGGCGATGATGCCCGCGGGCAGGCCGATGATCAGCGCGAAGAGAATGGCACAGAGCGCCAGCTCGATGGTGGCGGGGAACAGGGCCTTGAATTCGTTCAGAACCGGCTCCTGCGTGATCATCGACTTGCCGAGATCGCCTTGCAGGACGCGAGAGAGGTAGATTCCGTACTGAACGAAGATCGGCTTGTCGAGGCCGTATTCCTTCAGGAGCTGCTCATGGCGGGCGGGGTCGATGCCGCGCTCGCCGGCAAGGGTTTCGATCGGATCGCCCGGAACCAGGCGGATCAGGAAGAAGGCAAGCAG
>DASRWK010000210.1:0-2766 GCA_035776715.1 Microvirga sp. | reverse complement strand
GCGCTGGGTGGCCAGGATCACGTGGATGCCGGCGGCGCGCGCCATCTGGGCCAGGCGCTGGATCGCGCCTTCGATCTCCTTGCCGGCCACCATCATCAGGTCGGCCATCTCGTCCACGATCACCACGATGTACGGCAGGGGAGTGAGATCGATCGTCACATCTTCGTAGACAGCCTTTCCGGTTTCCTTGTCGAAGCCGGTCTCGACGGTTCGCGTAATCACTTCCCCTTTGGCCTTCGCCTCGGACACGCGGGCATTGAAGCCGTCGATGTTGCGCACGCCCAGTCGGGCCATCTTCTTGTAGCGGTCCTCCATCTCGCGCACCGCCCAGCGCAGGGCGATGATCGCCTTCTTGGGGTCGGTGACCACGGGCGTGAGCAGATGGGGGATGCCGTCGTAGACGCTCAATTCGAGCATCTTGGGATCCACCATGATCAGGCGGCACTGCTCCGGCGTGAAACGGTAGAGCAGCGACAGGATCATGGTGTTGATGGCCACCGACTTGCCCGAGCCGGTGGTGCCGGCGACGAGCAGGTGGGGCATGCGGGCAAGATCCGCGATCACCGGCTCGCCGCCGATGGTCTTGCCCAGGCAGATCGGGAGCTTCTGCGTCGACGCCTTGAAGTCCGCAGCCTCGAGCATCTCGCGCAGGTACACGGTTTCACGCGTCTCGTTCGGCAGCTCGATGCCGATGGCGTTGCGGCCGGGGATCACCGCCACGCGGGCCGAGACCGCGCTCATGGAGCGGGCAATATCCTCGGAGAGTGCGATGACGCGGGAGGATTTGACCCCAGGCGCAGGCTCCAGCTCGTAGAGCGTGACGACCGGGCCCGGGTGAACATGAATGACCTCACCCTTGACGCCGAAATCACGGATGACCTTCTCGACCCTGCCCGCTCTCTCCTCAAGGATGTCCTCGGTGAGGATGTCGCCTTCGGTCTCGGGCGGCTCGGCCAGCAATTCGATGGAGGGCAGCTCGTAGCCCGAGCCCCGGGGGCGCTCCTGCGCGGGGAAGCTGATCACCTGCCCAGCCGGCATGTGTACGGGCGAGGGAGAAGCCTCGGGGAAAACAGGGCGGATAGCAGCCGGGGCCAAGGTCGCCTCCGTTGTGTCCTCCGTTGTCTCCTCCGCCGTTCTCCTCGATGCAGGAGCCGGAGCGATCTCTTCCCCATAGAGGGCCAGGTAGCCAGGATCGAACTCCTCTGTGGGAGACTCTGCGACAGCCGCCTGCGTGTCGGGGACGTCCTTCTCCTCAGGCTCGTACCACTCGGACATATCCTCCGAGATCTCCAGGGATTGAGTGAATTCGGCCTGCTCCTCCACCGCCAGGCTCTCGTCCACCGCCAAGTTGTCGTCCGCAGATGCACCCTCTTCCGGCAGATCGATCGAGAAGTCGGGCTTCGGGGAAACCGCGATCCTGTACAGGCCGGACTGGAATGCGAATGCGGAAAAGACGGATCGCGCGATCTCTACCGGAACGGGCAGAAGCGGAGCGACCGGCTGCTCAAGACCAGCCTCAACGACTTCCGGATCATCGGTCGCCGGTTCGTCGCTCCCGCGGCCGAGTACGACAGGAGTTTCCTCCTGGCTCTCGGGCAGAGGATACGCCTCGGCATGTGGCGTCGGCGCGCCGGCACTTCCATCGATCGCCTCGGCCGGCAAGGCAGCCTCATCCATCCTGTCCGCCCCCGGTGCCGCAGCCATCGGCTCCGCAGCCGGCGGGCAGTCGGCCTTGGGCGCGGCCGGTGGGAAAATCGTCGATTTGGTCTCCATCGCGGCCCGTAGCCGTTCCAGGCGCCTGCGGATCGCCTCCTCGCAGGACCTGTCCGCCGCACGGGCAAGACGGACCGCATTCATGGCCTCACTGGCAGGGAGAGCCACGACGTTGGTTTCCGGCTGCTTTCTGATGAAGCGGTCGGGAGTGCGCGTGGCTCTCACATCCTTGTCGAGCGCGAAGGCTTTCCACCAGCCGGGTTCCGTCTCCCCCGCGGAGGACCAGGGGGCCTCCCAGACAGACTTATCGCTGCTCGGATGCACCGAATCGCTTCGCTTGTGAACCTCCGCTTGATTCCCGGGGATCCTGCCGTCTGGCTGGGCCGCAGCTGGAGCGAAGTCGTTGGGCTTTAATGGCTTACGCATGAGAACTGACAAATCTGTTGGAACTGGAAACAGGCCACCGCGGATGCGGTGCGGCGGACTCTGACCAACACGGGTAAAGACACCGTTAGTGAACCGGGCCGCGTCCGTTATTCCTCGCCGGCAGCGAGCCCGGTCATCCGCCTCCCGACCCGCCCTTTCCTTGCATCGCTGGGCACGGCGACTATATTCTATGCATGCGTCGCCCTGGCGATCTGCGGGCGTTCTTCAGGTTCAAGTTTCGACCTTTCGCATCGCCCGTCGCAGGGGTGACGGACCGATGGTGGCGCGTGACGATTCCCGCTTGCAATCGCCGGGGAATCGATTATCTGTCGCCTCCCCGCGCCACCGCGAGAGCTGGTGGAGCGCCTTTTCCGGACACGCTGGCTGTCTGTTCCTGGGTTCACGCTCGGGAGCGGCGTCGCGTCTTCAGAAAAGGAACATTCGGGCCGTTGCAGGTTCGAGTGTATCGCCCGGAGTTCGACCTCCGGCGTGTGCCATGAGCCTTGTTCTGCGAGATGTCTTGCGGAGAATTGGGCTCCTCTGGCGGCAAGATCCCAGTATTGGCTGAGAGGCTTTGGCTATTTCGGCAGGTTCGGCTTGGAAGACATCTGCTTTCCGAGGGCGGTT
>DASRWK010000209.1:0-12333 GCA_035776715.1 Microvirga sp. | reverse complement strand
TGGAGCCCATGGCCTTCAGAAGATCGAGGTGCGGGCGCAGCGCCTCCATCTCCGCATCGACGTCGCGCTTGAGGAGCTCGGCCGAATACCAGCCGGATACGCATGCGAGACCGAAAGGAGCGAGCGCTCTCTTCAGCGCTTCCGGCTCTCGCGGGAACTTGTTGCCGAGCTCCATGCCCTCGAAGCCGGCTTCCTTGGCTTCGGCCAGGCACACCTCCAGCGGCGTCTCGCCACCGAGTTCCGGCATGTCGTCGTTGGACCAGCCGATGGGGTTCGCCCCGATACGGATCGTCATCTCTCGTTACCCTTCTGTGGTGATCAGTCGCCCACGCGCTGTGCGGCGAGGGCTGATTCATATTCTTTTCGCGCAGTCTTCACCTGTTCGCGTGACGACACTTCCGGCACCGCTACGTCCCACCAATGGCCGCCCTCGTCGGTGGAGACGAGCGGATCGGTATCAATGACGATCACTATGCTGCGCTCGGCCGCGCGCGCTTTCTTCAGCGCATCCTCCAGTTCGGCGATGCTCGTCACCTTCAGCGACTGGGCGCCGAGGCTCGCCGCATGGGCCGCGAAGTCGATATCGGGCAAGGTCACATGGTTGGTGTGCTGGAGAAGATTGTTGAAGCTCTCGCCGCCGGTGGCGCGCTGCAGGCGGTTGATGCAGCCATAGCCGCGGTTGTCGAGCAGCACGACGGTGAGCTTCTGTCCCAGCATGACGGAGGTGGCGAGCTCGGAATTCATCATGAGATAGGAGCCGTCGCCCACCATCACGATCACCTCGCGCGTGGGGTCGGCCATCTTCACGCCGAGACCGCCTGCGATCTCATAGCCCATGCAGGAATAGCCATATTCCAAATGGTAGCCGAGGGCGGCGCTCGCCTTCCAGTGCTTGTGCAGTTCGCCCGGCAGGCCGCCCGCCGCGCAGACCACCACGTCGGTAGGGGAGGCGCTGCGCTGCACCGCCCCGATCACCTGCGCATCGGAAGGAAGCTCCGCGTTCGTCGGATCGGTGAAGCGTGTCGCGGTATCGACCCAGCGGGACTTTTCTTCGCGGCCCTTCGCAATCCAAGCCTCCGGCGCCTTCCAGCTGCCGAGCGCGCGGCTCAATTCCTCGAGGCCCACGCGCGCATCGCAGACGAGCGGCAGCGCATTGTGCTTGGTGGCGTCGAAGGCCTGCACGTTGAGGTTCACAATGCGGCGGTTCGGGTGCTTGAACAGAGCCCAGGAGCCGGTGGTGAAATCCTGCAGGCGCGTTCCGACCGCGATTACCACATCGGCTTCCTCCGCGAGTGCATTGGCGGCTCCCGTACCGGTCACGCCCACCGCGCCGAGATTGGCCTGATGGTCATGGGGAAGGCTCGACTTGCCCGCCTGCGTCTCGCCGACGAAGAGACCGTGCCGTGCTGCGACATCCGCCAGCACTGTCTCGGCGCCCGAGTAGAGCACGCCGCCGCCTGCCACGATGAACGGCCTCTTCGCATTGCGGATGAGATCCGCGGCCTGCGCGAGTTCCGACTCGTCCGGACGGATGCGGCGCGATCTCCAAACTTTCTCGGCGAAGAAACTCTCCGGGTAATCATAGGCTTCGGCCTGCGTGTCCTGGCAGAGCGCCAGCGTCACCGGTCCGCAATCGGCTGGATCGGTGAGCATGCTCATGGCGCGCTGAAGAGCGGGGATGATCTGCTCGGGGCGCGCGATGCGGTCGAAATAGCGGGAGACCGGCTTGAAGCAGTCATTGGCCGAGACCGTGCCGTCGGAGAAGCTCTCGATCTGCTGCAGCACCGGATCGGGTTTGCGGTTGGCGAACACGTCTCCGGGCAGGAGCAGGACGGGAATGCGGTTGACGTGAGCCACCGCCGCCGCCGTTACCATGTTCGTCGCGCCGGGGCCGATGGAGGTGGTGCAGGCCATCATGCGGCGGCGGCGGGAGGCTTTCGCGAAGGCGATCGCCGCATGGGCCATACCCTGCTCGTTGTGAGCGCGGAAAGTGGGGAGCTTGTCGCGCACGCCGTGCAGCGCCTCGCCCATGCCTGCTACGTTGCCGTGGCCGAAGATGGCCCAGACGCCGCCGAACAGCGGCAGGATCCGTCCGTCGATCTCGGTCTTCTGCGCGGTGAGGAACCGGGCGACGGCTTGCGCCATGGTGAGGCGAATCGTGCTCATGAGCGTTTCTCTCAAAATGCGCCGGAAGCAATTCCGGCAGCGTTCTCAGTTTTTGCAGTTCATGAAAAGAGGGCGAAGCCGACGATCGGCTCCGCCCTTCGTCTTAGGCAGCCTTGGCTGGGCTCGACACCCTCTGCCATGCGTCGACGAGGCGCTGGAAGCGGCCTGCCATGTCGGCGACGGCGACCTCGTCCGAGATCTCGCCCTTCAGCCAGCGCCGCGCGGCGTCATTGAAGATGGTGCGGCCGACTGCGAAGCCCTTCACTTGGGGCTCGCTCGCAGCGGCCGCGAAGGCGGCTTCGAGCTGTTCCTCGGGCGCTTCGAGACCGAGCAGCACGATGCCGCGACAGTAAGCGTCGTTCCTCGTGATCACCTCGCCGATCGCTTTCCACGCGGCCTTGTCCTGCTGCGGCTCGAGCTTCCACCAATCCGGCCTGATGCCGAGATCGTAGAGATGCTGGACGATGCCCGCGACCGTGTCGGTCTTGAGCGGACCGTGCTTGCCGGCAATGATCTCCACCAGCAGTTCGCGACCGATTCGGCGTGCGGCGTCGTGGATGCGCAGCAGTTCGCGCTCCTGGCGTGCTTTAAGCTCCGGCGGATCGTCCGGATGATAGAAGCACAGACACTTGATGGTGTGTCCCACCGGCCATTCCACGAGCTTCGCGCCGATACTGCCGCCGCCCTCGAAATCGAGCGGGCGCGAACCGGGCAGCTCCACGGGGCGGCCGATCCAGAACGGATGATCAGCCGCGCGGAACAGCGCTTCACGGCCGTAAGTGCCGTCGATCAGCATACCGAAGCCGGAGCGGCCATTGGCCACCTTCGCGGCGGCCTGCACGGCCAGCACCTTGAACTCGGGAATGCGGTCGATGGACGCGCCCACCTCGTCGGCCATCGCCTCCAGCTGCATGCGGTGATCGATGGCGAACGCCATGAGCGTATCGGCCTGAGGGTGGCGCGTCGTCGCCCAATGAATATGGTTTATGCGTTCGTCGAAGCGCAGCGCCTTGTGCCGGCTGCCCTCTTTCAGAAAGTGCTGCAGCTCCGGGAAAGTCGGGATCTCGGGCGAGCAGAGCAGGCGTGAGACCGCGAAGGCGCCGCTCGCATTGGCATAGGCGCAGCAGGTTTCGAGTTTCTCGTCCCTGAGCCAGCCGCGAAGGAAGCCGGACAGGAAGGCGTCACCCGCGCCGAGCACGTTGTAGACCTCCACCGGGAAGCCGGGACCCTTCACGCCCTCGTCGAGGGAATCCGGAATGTCGCCGGGGAACACGACACAGCCCATGGGGCCGCGCTTGCACACGATGGTGGCTTTCGAGATCGAGCGGATGGCGCGGATCGCCGCAAGGGTATCCTCCGACCCGCCGGCGATGTGCAGCTCCTCTTCCGTGCCGACGATGAGGTCGCAATCGGCGAGGATGGGCCTCAGGTGTTCGGTGACCGCATCGGATCGCACGTAGCGCGCTTCGCCCGCGCCATGGCCGAGGAGGCCCCAGAGATTGGGGCGGTAATCCACGTCGAACACCACCTTGCGGCCATACCCCTTGGCGATGCGGATCGCCTTCTTTTGTGCCGCCGCCGTGCCCTCGCGGGAGAAATGCGTGCCGGTCACGACGATGGCGGCGGCGGAGGCGACGAAGCTCTCATCGACGTCGGCCTCGGTCAGCGCCATGTCGGCGCAGTTGTCGCGATAGAAGATGAGCGGGAAGGAATCCTCGTCCCGCACGCCGAGGAGCACGAGAGCCGTCAGGCGCTGCTTGTCGGTGACGATGCCCTGGGTGGAGACGCCCTCGCGCTCCATCTGCTCGCGGATGAAGCGACCCATGGCCTCGTCGCCCACGCGGGTGATCAGGCCCGATTTCAACCCGAGCCGCGCAGTACCGATGGCGATGTTGGCGGGGCATCCACCAACGGCTTTCGAGAAGGAGGCCATGTCCTCCAGCCGTCCGCCGACCTGCTGGCCGTACAGATCGACCGACGCGCGGCCGATGGTGATCACATCCAGGGTCGGCTTCATGCTATTCCTCCCGCGGCCGGTCTTTTCCCGGAAGCCATGTCAGGGCTGCGTTCTGGCCCTTGCAGTTATAGAACGTTTATTCTATTAACATCAAATGCTGGAATATCAATTCCAAATTTGCCGGTAGCCGGCAAAGAACCCTGGGGGAACCATGATCAGGATCGCCGTTCTGGGCGCGGGCCGCATCGGCCGCATTCACGGGCGCAATGCCGCCAACCATCCCGCCGCCCGCCTGGTGGCGGTCGCCGATCCCCATGCTCCCTCCGCGCAGGAGCTGGCGGCGGCAACGGGTGCTGAAGTCTCGCCGCTCGCCGAGATCGTCGAGCGCTCGGACGTGGACGCCATTCTCATCTGCACGCCGACCACGACGCACGCCGATCTCATCGAGCGTGGGGCCAGGTCCGGCAAGGCCGTCTTTTGCGAGAAGCCGGTCGATCTTTCGAGCGCCTGCATCGAAACGTGCCTTGCGACCGTCGAGAAGGCGGGCACGCCGCTGATGATCGGCTTCAACCGCCGGTTCGACCCCCATTTCGCTTCCTTACGCCGCCGTCTGGCCGATGGAGAGGTGGGCGAGGTGGAACTCGTGACGATTCTCTCCCGTGATCCCGGTCCGCCTCCGGTGAGCTACGTCAAGACGTCCGGGGGGCTGTTCCGGGACATGATGATCCACGATCTCGACATGGCGCGCTTTCTGCTGCTCGGTGACGAGCCCGTGGAGGTGCATGCGGTCGGCTCCTCCCTCGTGGACCCGGCCATCGGCGAGGCGGGCGACGTGGACACCGCAGCCGTCATGTTGAAGACGGCCAAGGGCAGGATCGTCCAGATCTCCAATTCCCGCCGAGCCACTTACGGGTACGATCAGCGCATCGAGGTGCATGGCTCGAAAGGCATGATTCGCGCGGGCAACATCCACCGCACCACGGTGGAGGTGGCGAACGCCTCCGGCGTCACGGCGGATCCGGTGCAGGACTTCTTCCTGGAGCGTTATGCGGAAGCCTATCGCGACGAGCTCACGGCATTCCTGAACGCGATCCGCGACGGCAAGCCGTGCAATCCTACCGGCCGCGACGGCCTGATGGCCCAACGTCTCGCGGATGCGGCGACCGAGTCGGCGCAGACCGGGAAGCCGGTGAGGCTGTAATCGCAGGCGCCGTCCTGGGCGGCTCGGCAGAGACGGAAAGTGTGCGCTGAGCGCTCTGCTTCGTCTCCCCGTCATGGCCGGACCTGATCCGGCCGTCCCGATCGGAAAGACGCAGCGTTTCAGATGATCGGGATCGCCGGCACAGGGCCGGTGATGACGGAAGGGGTGTTCTGTCGAGTGACGATCCCCGGGGCGGCTCCGCCGCCCGAGGGGCGCGTTTCATGCGCCTTGCGAGCGCTTCTCCGCCGTTCCTACTGCGAGTGCCATAGCAAGGGCGAAGGAGGCGGAGAGGGAGCGGAATGCGCCGAAATCCGCCTCCGCCACCTCGAGCCACACGTCGGCGCTCGTCACCAGCGGGCTGAAGGCGGAATCCGTGATCGCCACCACTGGGATGTTGCTGCGGGCGGCGGCGGCCGCGAGATCGGCCGTCACCGGCGCATA
Source organism: Microvirga sp. (assembly GCA_035776715.1). Taxonomy (GTDB): domain Bacteria; phylum Pseudomonadota; class Alphaproteobacteria; order Rhizobiales; family Beijerinckiaceae; genus Microvirga. Next base: position 6,568 of record DASRWK010000209.1, on the reverse strand, counting down.
GGGCGTGAAGCTGATGGCGAGAACCGCATCGCGCGCCGTCGCGGTGCCCAGCTGCTCGGGGCCGAGTTGCCCCACATGATCGATCAGGATGGTGCGGATGCCGAGCTTGCCGAAGGCATAGGCGCAATAGGCCGCGATGGGAAACACCCGGCGCGCGCCGAGAAGGTAGATCGTGTCGGCCTTCGCGAGGGTTTCGATGGCGCGCGAAAGCTCTTCCGGCTGCACCGAGCCGCGCATCTTCTCGAGGGAGATCGCGGCCGCGTTGGTGAAGCCCTCCAGAAGGGTGGCTGCGTGAACATGGTCGCCTTTCAGATCGCGCAGCACTTTCAGTCGCTCGCGGTAATCGGGAAAGCGCTCCCGCAAGCGGTCCCGAAAGATCTGCTGCAGGTGGGAGAAGCCGTCGTACCCGAGGCTTTTGGCAAAGCGCACGAGGGTGGAGGGCTGCACCCCCGCATGCTCGGCAATTCCGGCGACGGTGCCGAACGCGACCTCCTCGGGATGCTCCATGGCGAAGGCGGCCAGCTGCTTGAGCCGCTTCGGCATCGTTTCCCGGCGGCTGATCAGCAAGGCCCGCAAATCGTCGTAATCTCCGGGTGCCTCCGTCGCGGCATCGGCGCCGGTCATGCTTTTTTCGGTTTCCATAGGGCTGTTCTTGATCTCCGGATGGCTGTTTTCGGTCTCCGTCCAGCGATATTCCACTTCATGGCGACCTTGACACCCTTCCTTGAAAAATGGAATGAATATTCCACTGTATAAACAAAAAGGTTCTGGCGTTCCATAAAGATGGACGACCGGAGCGGCAGAGGAAACGGCATCGAAGAGGACGATTCAGCCTCCAGGTCACGTGTTGCCCCTCTGCGAACCCATGCACGGCGTTCTTTGCAGCCGGGGCTTCCGGTTGGGGTGCGCCCACAAGAACTCTTTTGGGAGGAAGCACATGAAGTCGTTCGTAACCGGTCTCGTTGCAGCCGCAGCCCTGACCGTTGCCGCCGCGGTCCCCGTGTCCGCTCAGCAGAACAGCCGCATCATCGTCGTCACCCATGGCCAGGCCAACGACCCCTTCTGGTCGGTGGTGAAGAACGGTGTCGCCGAGGCCGGCAAGGACATGAACGTCCAGGTCGATTACCGCGCGCCCGAAACCTTCGACATGGTCAACATGAGCCAGCTCATCGATGCGGCCGTGAACCAGAGGCCCGCGGGCCTCGTCGTCTCGATTCCCGACGCATCGGCCTTGGGACCGTCGATCCAGAAGGCGGTCGCCGCCGGCATTCCGGTGATCTCCATGAATTCCGGATCCGACGTATCGAAGGAGCTCGGCGCTATGCTCCATGTGGGCCAGGACGAGGTCGAGGCCGGACGCATCGCCGGCGCGAAGCTGAAGGAAATGGGCGGCAAGGTCGGAATCTGCGTCAACCAGGAGGTCGGCAACGTGTCGCTGGACCTGCGCTGCAAGGGCTTCACGGAAGGCTTCGGCGGCAAGGTGACGGTGCTGCCGGTGACGAACGATCCGGCGGATGTGCGCGCCAAGGTGAAAGCGGCGCTCGCTGCCGACGGCTCCGTCGACACGGTGCTGGCATTGGGGGCAGGCACGGCGGGAGAGCCGACGGTTGCGGCCGTGAAGGAATCCGGAAAGACGGGCAGCGTCCGCGTCGCCACCTTCGACCTTTCCGCGAACTTCCTCAAGTCCGTTGCGGCGGGTGAGGCCGCCTTCGCCATCGACCAGCAGCAGTATCTGCAGGGTTACCTGCCCGTGGCTTTCCTGGCTCTCAATGCGAAATACGGCCTGATGCCCGGCGGGAACGTGCCCTCCGGCCCGAACCTGATCACGAAGGAAAAGGCCGATCAGGTGATCGAGCTCTCCGCGAAGGGCATTCGCTGAGCCTAAAGACAGGCCCGCGGCAGCAGCACGTGCCGCGGGCTTTTCATTTCATGTGTCTTGTTTTCCGAGGGAGGCTCTTCATGGTGAACACCACCCAGCCGACCGCCGATATGTCTGCGGCTCCCGCCGTCAAGAAGATTCAGGACGAGCGTCTGAAAGAGGTTTCCCTCCTGACGAAGATCATGCGCCGTCCGGAGCTCGGGGCCTTGGCCGGTTTGGTTCTGGTCACGATTTTCTTTCTTTCCACCGCCGACCCCTCCATGTTCTCTCTGGCGGGCGTGATGAACATCCTTTCGCCCGCGTCGCAGCTCGGCATCCTCGCCATCGCGGCGGCGCTGCTCATGATCGGCGGCGAGTTCGATCTGTCCATCGGCTCCATGGTGGCCTTCACGGGTCTCGTCTTCGGCTCCTTCGTCACGCTCACCGGATGGCCGCTGCTGCTCGCGATCGCGGCGACTTTCATCGTGGCCGCCGTCCTCGGTGGCGTGAACGGGCAGATCGTCATCCGCACGCGGCTGCCCTCCTTCATCGTCACGCTGGCTTTCCTGTTCATCCTGCGCGGTCTGTCCCTCGTCGGGCTGAAATGGGCGACCGGCGGCTCCACGCAGATGCGCGGCATCGGGGCGGCGGCAAACGAGGACTGGGTCCGCGAGATTTTCTCAGGGACTGCGCTCGAGGGTTTGTTCTCCTGGCTTGCGGCAAACGACCTCATCGCGAAATTCCCGAACGGGACCCCCACGGTCACGGGCGTTCCGGTATCCATTCTCTGGTTCATCGGCTTTGCGCTGCTCGCCACATGGGTTCTCCTGCGCACGCGCGCTGGCAACTGGATCTTCGCGGCGGGCGGAGACGCCAATGCGGCGCGCAATTCCGGCGTGCCGGTGGACCGCGTGAAGACCGGCCTCTTCATGCTCACCGCCTGCGCCGCGGCGCTGGTCGCGATCCTGACCGTTCTCGATGCGGGCTCGACGGATGCGCGGCGCGGCTTCCAGAAGGAGTTCGAGGCCATCATCGCGGCGGTGATCGGCGGCTGCCTGCTCACCGGCGGCTACGGCTCGGCCATCGGCGCGTTCTTCGGCGCCATCATCTTCGGCATGGTCTCCATCGGCCTCACCTATACCCGCTTCGACTCGGACTGGTTCCAGGTGTTTCTGGGCGCCATGCTGCTTCTGGCGGTCCTCTTCAACAACTTCATCCGCCGCAAGGTGACGGGAGAGCGCTGATGGACGCCCAGGTTCCGCTCATCGAGGTCCGCCATCTCGTCAAGCATTTCGGTTCCGTCATCGCGCTGTCCGGCGTGTCGCTGTCCGTCCATCGCGGAGAGGTGATGTGCCTGCTCGGCGACAACGGCGCAGGCAAATCCACCCTGATCAAGACGCTCGCCGGCGTGCACAAGCCGACCTCGGGTGACTTCCTGGTGGAGGGGCGGCCCGTGTTCTTCAACAGTCCGCGCGATGCGCTGGATGCGGGAATCGCCACGGTCTACCAGGACCTCGCAATGATTCCGCTCATGTCGGTGACGCGCAATTTCTTCATGGGCCGCGAGCCGGTGAAGGGTGTCTGGCCCTTCCGCCACGTGGATTTCGACCATTGCGACGCGGTCACCCGCGAGGAAATGCACAAGATCGGAATCGACGTGCGCGATCCGCATCAGGCGGTGGGCACGCTCTCCGGCGGCGAGCGTCAATGCGTGGCGATCGCACGCGCGGTCTATTTCGGCGCGAAGGTCCTGATTCTCGACGAGCCGACTTCGGCGCTCGGCGTGGCGCAGACCTCCATGGTGCTGAAGTACATCCATCAGGTGCGTCAAAAGGGGCTCGGCGTGATCTTCATCACCCACAACGTGCGACACGCCTATGCGGTGGGCGACCGCTTCACGGTGCTCAATCGCGGCAAGACGCTCGGCACCTACGCCAAGTCCGAGATCGCCATTGACGAACTGCAGAACCTCATGGCCGGCGGCAAGGAGCTGCAGGCCGTGTCGGAGGAATTGGGCGGCATGGTGTGAGCTGCCAGCCCAATGCTCTCACGCAGCGTGGGAGCCTCTCCTCTTGTGACGAGTCCATCCAGCTTCCGGGAGTGGAGAATGAAAGTGCTCGGCGTTGGCCTCATCGGCACCGGCTACATGGGAAAATGCCATGCGCTGGCCTGGAACGCGGTCGCGTCCGTCTTCGGGGACCTGCCTCGCCCGCGCCTTGTTATGCTGGCCGAGACTTCGCAGGACCTCGCCGAGAGAAAAGCGCAGGAGCTCGGCTACGAGCGGGCGACGGGCGATTGGCGCTCGCTCGTGAACGACCCAGAGATCGACGTCGTCTCCGTCACCACACCCAATGCCTTTCATCCCGATATGGTGATCGCCGCGCTGGAGGCGGGCAAGCATGTGTGGTGCGAAAAGCCCATGGCGACGAGGCTGGAGGATGCGGAGCGCATGCTCGCGGCGGCACGTGCGTCAGGCAAAATTGCCGCTCTAGGCTACAACTACATCCAGAACCCGGTCATGCGCCTGATCCGCCGCATCCTCGACGAGGGACGGATCGGCGGGGTCAACCATGTACGCATCGAGATGGACGAGGACTTCATGGCCGACCCGGAGGACCTCTTCTCCTGGAAGAGCGAGGCCTCGTCGGGTCACGGCGCGCTCGATGACTTCGCCGTTCACCCTTTGAGCCTTCTGTGGGTCCTGCTCGGCGGCGTGCGGCGCGTGTGCGGGCACATGATGAAGCCCTATGCCGACCGTCCCGTACAGGGCGGTGGACGCCGCGCGGTCGAGACCTACGACATCGCGACGGTGCTGCTGGAGTTGGAGAGCGGTGCATCGGGACTGCTCGCCGTCAACCGCTCCGCCTGGGGGCGCAAGGGCCGCATCGCTCTCCAGATCTTCGGCTCGAAAGGCACCATCGTCTTCGACCAGGAGCGCATGAACGAGGTGCAGCTCTACGCCGCCGATGGGGAGACGGAGACACAGGGCTTCCGCACCATCCTCGCCGGGCCGCGGCATCCGCCCTACGACAGGTTCATTCCCGCGCCCGGGCACGGCCTCGGCTTCAACGACTTGAAGGTCATCGAATGCCGCGAGCTGATGCGGCGCATCGCGGGCGAGAAGGCGCATCTCATCGAGTTCGAGGACGGCATCCGTATCGAGCGCACGGTCGATGCCATGGCGCGCAGCGCGCACGAGGGGCGCTGGGTCGAGGTGGCTCCTTAAAGCTGTTCTGCCTTGCGTGGAATCAGCTTTCTTCTTTGCGTTCCCGCATTGTTGACGGCGAACCGGATCCACTTCGCCGAAAGATGCCCTAAGCCGCGTGGGCCTTCAGCACCTCGAGGAAGGCATCCGCATAGCGGTCGAGCTTGGCCTGGCCGACACCGTGCACCTCGCCGAACCCGTGCACCGTGACGGGGCGCTTCGCCGCCATGTCGATGAGGCTGCGGTCGGAGAAGATCACGTAGGCCGGCACGCCCTCCTCCTTCGCGAGGCGCGTGCGGAGCGCCTTGAGGTCGAGCAGCAGCGGATCGTCGGAAGGCACGACGGATTCCGCCTCGATGCGCGAGCGGCGACGGCGGCGATCGGCGGGCTTCATGAGCACGTCGGAGCGCAGCTCGATCCGCTCCTGACCTTTCAGCACGGCGACGCCTTTGTCCGTCAGGGTCCAGCGGCCATACTCGGCGAGTTCCAGGCCCACGAGCCCGGCGGCATAGATCTGGCGCAGGAGGGAGCGCCACTCGTTCTTCGAGCGATCCTTGCCGACGCCGAAGGTTTTCAGCTTGTCATGGCCGAAGCGGAGGATGGCCTCCGTCTCGTCGCCCACGAGAATGCTGATGAGATGCTCCGTGCCGAAGCGCTCGCCGGTGCGGACGATGGCCGAGAGGATCTTCTGCGCCTCGATGGTACCGTCGAAGGACATGACGCCCTCGATGCACAGGTCGCAATTGCCGCAGGGCTCGGTCGTCTCGCCGAAATAGGCGAGCAGGGTCTGACGGCGGCAGCGAGGCGCCTCGCACAAGGCCACGAGGGCGTTGAGCCGCTGGCGCTCCACGCGCTTCTGCTCGTCGGCCGCGTCGCTCTGTTCGATCTGCAGGCGGCGCAGGCGCATGTCGTCGAGGCCGTAGAGGGTCAGCGTGTCGGCGGGTGCTCCGTCGCGGCCCGCGCGGCCGATCTCCTGGTAATAGGCCTCGATGGATTTCGGCAGGGCCGCGTGCGCCACGAAGCGCACGTCCGGCTTGTCGATCCCCATGCCGAAGGCGACGGTGGCCACCATCACCACGCCGTCCTCCTGCAGGAAGATGTCCTGGTTCTTGGCGCGCTCGGCCTGATGCATGCCGGCATGATAGGGAAGCGCCCGATAGCCCGCCTGACTGAGCGAATCCGCGAGCCGCTCGGTCGCGTCGCGGGACGAGCAATAGACGATGCCGCTCTCGTGCCGGTGCTTGTCGAGGAAGGAGAAGAGCTGGCGCCGCGCGTGCTCCTTCGCCTGCATGGCGAGCCGTAGGTTCGGGCGGTCGAAGCCATGGATGAAGAGGCGCGGCTCCTCCTCGAAAAGGCGATGCATGATATCGCCGCGCGTCGCCACGTCGGCGGTGGCGGTGAGCGCGATGGTCTGCACGTTGCCGAGGCGCCGCCGCACGTCGCCCAGCATGGCGTATTCGGGGCGGAAATCGTGCCCCCATTGCGAGACGCAATGCGCCTCGTCG
>DASRWK010000208.1:0-5468 GCA_035776715.1 Microvirga sp. | reverse complement strand
GCGCTGGGTGGCCAGGATCACGTGGATGCCGGCGGCGCGCGCCATCTGGGCCAGGCGCTGGATCGCGCCTTCGATCTCCTTGCCGGCCACCATCATCAGGTCGGCCATCTCGTCCACGATCACCACGATGTACGGCAGGGGCTCGAGATCCATCACCTCGTCTTCGTAGATCGCCTCGCCGGTCTCGCGGTCGAACCCGGTCTGCACCGTGCGGGTGATGGTCTCGCCGCGGGCTTTCGCTTCCGAGACGCGGGCATTGAAGCCGTCGATGTTGCGCACCCCGAGCTTCGACATCTTGCGGTAGCGGTCCTCCATCTCGCGCACCGCCCATTTGAGGGCGATCACCGCCTTCTTGGGGTCGGTGACCACGGGCGTGAGCAGATGGGGGATGCCGTCGTAGACGCTCAATTCGAGCATCTTGGGATCCACCATGATCAGGCGGCACTCGGACGGCGTGAGCCGGTAGACGAGGGAGAGGATCATGGTGTTGATGGCCACCGACTTGCCCGAGCCGGTGGTGCCGGCGACGAGCAGGTGGGGCATGCGGGCGAGGTCCGCGATCACCGGATCGCCGCCGATGGTCTTGCCCAGGCACAGGGCGAGCTTCTGCTTGGTGGTCTCGAAATCCTGGGAGGCGAGCAGCTCGCGCAGGTACACGGTCTCGCGCTTGTGGTTGGGCAGCTCGATGCCGATGGCGTTGCGGCCCTGGACCACAGCCACGCGGGCCGAGACCGCGCTCATGGAGCGCGCGATGTCGTCGGCGAGCGAGATCACCCGCGACGATTTCGTCCCGGGCGCAGGTTCGAGCTCGTACAGGGTGACGACGGGGCCGGGGCTGACCTTCGTGATCGCGCCGCGCACGCCGAAATCCTCCAACGTGCTCTCCAGCAGATTGGCGTTCTGCTCCAGCGCCTCCGCCGAGATCAGGGGGGCCGACGCCTTCCTGGGTTCCGCCAGCAGGTTCAGCTGCGGGAGTTGATAATTGCCTTCGTCCAGCAGCGAAGGCTGCGCCTCGCGCGCCATGCGTTTTCCGGGTTTCGGTGCGCTCGGCGCAGGTGCGACCCGGGGCGAGACAGGCTCCGGCCGCATGGCGGCGCGGGGTACCGGCTGCGCCATGGGTGCATCGTCGTACTCCTCCTCGTCCTCGTAGCCCGCTGCCGCAGCGGCCGTCCGCGAGGCGCGGACAGGAGGAGCGTCGAGCACGGGCTCGCGGCGCACGGTGCCGCCGCGTCCGGCGCGGCGGGGCTGCGGGTCAAGCTCGAGGTCCTCGTCCTCGGCGGGCGCGCGGCGTCCCTCGCTCCAGCGGCGCGCGGTGGCGCGGAGGCTCATGAGCCCATGGGCGAGGGCGCCGAGGGAGACGATGCCCCAGCCCGGCTCGTCGTGACCGGTCTCCTCGGCCTCGTCCACATCGGCGATCCGGCGGTGCCGGACCGGGCGGGCCACCTCTTCCTCCTCCGGCTCGTCGTAGGAATTCTGCTCGTTGGGGCTCAGCCCGCAGGCGGCGGTGAGGCTCAGGATAGCGATGCCGGCGAACAGGAAGCCCAGGATCGCGCTCCCCGAGCCGCTGGACAGCCCCGTGATCGCCTTCGCGCCTGTGAGGATCGCGTCGCCGGTCACGCCGCCGAGGCCCGTCGGCAGAGGCCAGCGGTCGGTGGCGGGCATGGCGCTGGCCAGGGCCGTCGCGGCGCCGGTCCCGATCACCCAGAGGGCGAACCGCAGCTGCAGGCGGCCGAGATCGCCCGATTTCATGAGGCGCCAGCCCCAGAGCGCCAGCGGCAGGACCGCCGCGATGGCGCCGAGGCCCAGAAGCTGCATCAGCAGATCGGCCACGATGGCGCCGGGCCAGCCCAGCATGTTGTGAACAGGACGGTCGGTGGCGTTGTTGAGGCTCGGGTCGTCCACCGACCAGGTGGCGAGCGCCACCGCCACCGCGCCGGCCGCGGCGACGAGGCACAGGCCCGTCAGTTCCTGCGTCCGGCGGGCGAGAAACGTTCGCAGGCCGCTGAAAAGGCCGTCATAGGCGGAAGAGGAGGAACGGCGTGCCGTACGCATCAAACCACTCTGGAAATCGGACAAGAAGAGACGAACGTGCCCGGATCCTAGGAGCGGCGGGTTAAGGGTCCTTTAACCCTGTGGGCTTTTTTGCGCTGTTGACGGACGGGAGCGGACGGATCAGTGTCCCGGCCATGACGCGCATGGCCTCCATCACCCCCTTCAGGCGCGCCGTTCTGACGGCGCTGATGGCCTATGCGCTCGTGCTGCAGACGGTTCTCGTCTCGCTCGGCGGCGCGGCCCACGCGGCACAGGTCGCCGGGCCTGAGGGAATCATCTGCCTGCAGGAAGGCCGGACCCAGCCCGACCGTGCCCCGGCCAAGGGCCACGACGGGCTGTGCTGCACCTTGAGCTGCCACGGCGGGGGAGCGGCCGGACCCGCTCCTGCGTTCGTCCCGACCGAGCGCCTCGCACCCGTCACCCTCCTTGAGAACCTGCCGGCGGATCCGTCAGCCGCACATCTCTACTCAAACGTTCTTCCTGTCGGATCGCGCGCGCCGCCGCGCCTCGGCTGATTGTTCCTCCACCGATCGACCGAACTCTCACAGGACTTTTATCCATGATGTCATTCCGCTCGCGCGGTGCGCTCGTCGCCGCCGCTCTTTCCGCTCTTTCCGCGCCCGCCCTCGCCCATGTCTCCTTCGAGACGGCGCAGGCCACGCCCAACTCGACCTACAAGGCCGTCCTGCGCGTCCCCCACGGCTGCGACGGCAAGCCGACCCTGAAGGTGCGCGTGCGCATTCCCGAAGGCGTCGTGGCCGTCAAGCCCATGCCGAAGGCCGGGTGGAAGCTCGAGACGAGCAGGGGGGCTTACGTGCGCGCCTATCAGGTGCATGGGGAAACCGTCTCGGAAGGCGTGACCGACATCATCTGGTCCGGGTCGCTCGACGACGCCTTCTATGACGAGTTCGTCTTCCAGGCGCGCTTCACCGATGCCTATCAGCCGGGAGCGACGGTCTATTTCCCGGTGGTGCAGGAATGCGAGAAGGGCACCGAGGAATGGGTGCAGGTGCCCGCCGCGGGCGAGGACCCGCACCAGCTCGCCTCGCCCGCGCCAGGCGTGAAGATCGTGGCGGCCATGAACGCGTCTCCCGTTGCGCAGAAGGCGGGAGCGCTCACCATCGATCAGCCCTGGTCGCGCGCGACCCCGGGCGGCGCGAAGGTGGGCGGCGGCTACGTGCGCATCACCAATAGCGGACAGGAGGCGGATCGCCTCACCGGCGGCACCTTCCCGGGCGCGTCGCGCGTCGAGGTGCACGAGATGACGATGGAGGGCGACATCATGCGCATGAAGCCGGTTCAGGGTGGTCTCGAGATCAAGCCCGGTGACACGATCGAGTTGAAGCCCGGCAGCTATCACCTCATGTTCATGGATCTGAAGGAACCCCTGAAGGAGGGCCAGACGGTGAAGGGCACCCTGGTGTTCGAGAAGGCCGGATCGGTGGAGGTGGAATACACCGTGCGCGGCATGGGCGGCGCGGCACCCGCCGAAAACGAGCACAAGCACTGAGAAGGAGCGTCAACCATGGCTTTCAAGCGTTCCCTTCTCATCCCGCTCGCGGTGTTCGTTGCCGGACTCGGCGTTCTTCTCGGCACCGCTCTGTTCATCCTCCAGCCACAACAGCAGCAGAGCGCCTCGCGCGTGCCGATCGGCGGGCCGTTCCGGCTGACCTCGCATGAGGGCAAGCCGTTCACGGATGCGGATCTGAAGGGCAAGCCCTTCGCGGTGTTCTTCGGCTTCACCCATTGCCCTGAGGTCTGCCCGACCACGCTCTACGATCTCACGCAGGATCTCGAGGCGCTGGGTTCCGATGCGGACAGGCTGCGCGTCGCCTTCATCACCGTCGATCCCGAGCAGGACACGCCGGATCTGATGAGGACCTATCTCTCGTCCTTCGATCCCCGCATCGTGGGGCTCACCGGAACGCCGGAGGAGGTCGCCGCCGTCGCGAAGGCCTACAAGATCTATTACCGCAAGGTGCCCACCGATTCCGGGTATACCATGGATCACTCGGCCACGGTCTTCCTCATGGACAGCAGGGGCGATTTCTACGGCACGTCGAACTTTCAGGAATCCGCCGAGATCCGCCGCGGAAAGCTGAGGCAGCTGATCAAGAACGGGTGAGGGGTGTGACCTATCTCTATCTGGGCATCGCCATCGTCGCGGAGGTCATCGCGACGTCCGCGTTGAAGGCCTCCGACGGCTTCTCCCGGCTCGGTCCAAGCCTCGTCGTTCTGCTGGGATATGGCCTGGCCTTCTTCTGTCTCTCGCTGACCCTGCGCACCATCCCGACCGGGATCGCCTATGCGATCTGGTCCGGTGTCGGCATCGTGCTGATCTCAGCCATCGGCTGGATCTGGTTCAAGCAGGCGCTCGATGCGCCTGCGATCATCGGCCTGGGGCTGATCATTGCGGGGGTGGTCGTCGTCCAGGTGTTCTCGAAGGCGGTGAACCACTGAGCCAGGCCGCCCCCAGACAATGAGAAAAGCCCCGGCCTCGTCAGCCGGGGCTTTCCTTTTCGAGCCTCTGGAAGGCTTCGTTGATGCATCGCCCGAAGGCCGAAACGTCGCCGGACGATGCAGGTTATGCGTTTGACATCCAGGCACCGGCGGACCCCGATGCCGGGATCCGCCTTTCGGGGCCGACGCTCAGTAGTTGTAGGCGCGCTCGCCGTGGTCCGCGAGGTCGAGGCCCTCGCGCTCGGCGTCCTGGGTGACGCGCAGGCCCGTGATCAGGTCGACGATCTTGAACAGGATCAGCGAGCCGATGCCGGTCCAGATGAGCGTGACGACCACGGCGACGAACTGGATCCAGACCTGGCCGCCGATGCTGTAATCCTCGGCGCCGGTGCCGCCGAGCGAGGGAGCCGCGACGATGCCGGTGCCGATGGCGCCGATGATGCCGCCCACGCCGTGGATGCCGAACACGTCGAGCGCGTCGTCATAGCCGAGAGCGTTCTTCACGGCCGTGACGGCGAAGTAGCAGGCCGCGCCCGCCACGAGGCCGAGCAGGATGGAGCCCATCGGGCCGGCAAGGCCGGCTGCCGGCGTGATGGCGACGAGACCGGCGACGGCGCCCGAAGCGATGCCGAGCAGCGATGCCTTGCCCTTGCCCATGGCCTCCACGACCATCCAGGCGAGGCCGGCTGCGGCAGGCGCCACGATGGTGTTGAGGAGCGCGAGGGCTGCGCCGCCCGTGGCTTCGAGATTCGAGCCCGCGTTGAAGCCGAACCAGCCGACCCACAGGAGGCAGGCGCCGACGAAGGTGAGGGTGAGCGAGTGCGGCGCCATCAGGTCGCGGCCGTAGCCGATGCGCTTGCCGACCAGGAGCGCGCCCACGAGACCGGCCACGCCGGAATTGATGTGGACCACCGTGCCGCCCGCGAAGTCCAGGGCGCCGAGGGCGAACAGATAGC
>DASRWK010000207.1:0-5001 GCA_035776715.1 Microvirga sp. | reverse complement strand
GTCTCCTTCCTGGTGCTGGCGGCCGGCAGCGGCAAGGAGGGCCCCGGCCCCCTCGTGAGCACTCTCGCCGGCAAGGCGGCCTCCACCTTCCCGGTGCCCATCGTGATCGTGCCGGGCAACCTCACGGACGAGGAGATCGACGCGCTGGCGGGCTGAGCGAACGCCGTCCCGCACGAAGCGGGAAGCATCCGGGTGACGGTCATTATTCTCCTCTTGGAATCGGCCTCTTCCCAATCCACATTGCATCCGAAAGCTGTTAGAACGATTCTAAGCCCACCACTCGGCCGGCCTTGAACCGGCGTCAGAGGACAAAAAGCGATGTTCATCCAGACTGAAGCCACTCCCAATCCCGCCACCCTGAAGTTCCTGCCCGGCCGCGTCGTGATGCCGGAAGGCACCTTCGAGGCGAAGACGCCCGAGCAGGGCGAGTTCTCGCCTCTGGCTCAGCGCCTCTTCGCAGTGCCGGGCGTCACGGCTGTCTTCTTCGGCTACGATTTCATCACCGTCACCAAGGCCGGTGGCGAATGGCAGCACCTGAAGCCTGCGATCCTCGGCGCGATCATGGAGCATTTCATGACCGGCGCGCCGCTCTTCGCCAACGGCTACGGCGCGGACAAGGAGGACGGGGAGGAGTTCTTCGACCCCGAGGACGCCTCCACGGTCGAGACCATCAAGGAGCTGCTCGAGACCCGCATCCGCCCGGCCGTTGCGGGCGACGGGGGCGATATCACCTTCCGCGGCTTCAAGGACGGTGTGGTCTATCTCGTCATGAAGGGCGCCTGCTCCGGCTGCCCGTCCTCCACCGCCACGCTCCGCCACGGCATCCAGAACCTGCTGCGCCACTTCCTGCCGGATGTGCGCGAAGTCCAGGCGGTTTGACGCTACGTCAAGAGTTCTCATATGAACGGCGCGGCCCCAAGCCGCGCTTTTCTTTGGAGTTCTGCAGTGCCGCCTCTGTCCGACGCCGCCCTCGACCAGCTCTTCCGCAATGCCCGCACCCATCGGTGGTGGGACGACCGGAAGATCCCCGATGAAACCCTGCGCATGATCGCCGATCTGGCCAAGATGGCCCCGACGAACGGCAATTCCTCGCCAGGGCGCTTCGTCTTCGTGGTGTCCCAGGCCGCCAAGGAGAAGCTGAAGCCCCATCTCGACGAGGGCAACGTGCGCCAGACCATGAGCGCGCCCGCCACCGTGATCGTGGCGCACGACATGGAATTCTACGAGAAGCTCGACTTCCTCGCCCCGCACAGCAAGGACGCGCGCAGCTGGTTCACGGACAGCGCCGAAACCATCGCCCGCACGGCCATTCACGGCTCCACCCTGCAGGGCGCCTACATCATCATGGCGGCCCGCGCGCTGGGAATCGACTGCGGCCCCATGGGCGGCTTCGACCGCGAAGGCGTGGACAAAGCCTTCTTTCCGGATGGGAAGACCAAGTCCAACTTCCTCATCAATCTCGGCTACGGGCTTCCCGAGAAGCTGCGCCCGCGCGCGCCGCGCTTCGCCTTCGAGGAATTCTGCCGGATCGAGTGAGAATCGAAGCCGGCCGTGACGGGAAAGCAGCCCGTCACGCACTTCCAGACCCGCGCCGGCCCCATCCCGAATGACCGCACCGCATGAAATCGGGTTTCTCCCGTCGGCGCGATGCTCTAAAGAAGCCTGACGATCCAACGGAGGCGAATGTTGCGCGTTCTTGCCATCGATACGGCGCTCGGCGCCTGTTCCGCCTGCATCTGGCAGGCGGGTGACGCCGAGCCGCTGGCGGCCGAAACCCTGCCCATGGAGCGCGGCCATGCGGAGGCCCTGCTGCCGCTCATCGACCGGGTGGTGGCTCAGGTGGAAGGCCGTTTCGAGAGCCTCGACCGGGTGGCCGTGACCGTGGGACCGGGCAGCTACACGGGCCTGCGGGTCGGCATCTCGGCCGCCCGGGGCATCGGGCTTGCCGCCGGAATCCCCGTCGTCGGCGTGGCCACCCTCTCCGCCTTTCTGGCCCCGCTCATGGTCAGGGAACGGCGCGGCCTGTTCACCGCCGCTCTCGATGCCAAGCACGGGCATGTCTACATCCAGGCCATCGCTCCCGGCGGACGCACCATCATCCCGCCGAGCCTGATGACCTATCGCGACGCGATCCGCGTGCTCGGCTCCGGCCCTCTCCTGATCAGCGGCTCGGCGGCCGCGGTGCTCGCGGCGGAGGCGCGCATGCAGGGCGTGGAGGCTCACGTGACCGACATGCCCCAGGCGCCCGAGATCGCCTGGGTCGCGCGCCTGGGCGCCATCGCCGACCCGAATCAGGCTCTGCCCAAGCCCCTCTATCTTCGCGATCCCGACGCCAAGCCTCAGGATGGCGCGCGCATCGCACGTCAATGAGCTTCTTCGATCTTTTCAAGAAGCCGGGCGGCCCCCGCATCGATCCCTTGAGCACCGACGCCGCCTCCCGGATCGCGGCGATCCATGCGGCCTCCTTCGCGCGGCCCTGGAGCACGCTGGAATTCGAGCGCCTGCTGGGCGAACGTGGGGTTGTCGGAGACGGGGTCTTCCTGGGGACAGCCACGAAGCCCACGGGCTTCGTGCTCTCGCGCATGGTGCTCGACGAGGCGGAGATCCTCACCGTCGCCGTCGCGCCGGAGGCACGGGGCAAGGGGCTCTCGATCCCCCTTCTCGAACGGCATCTGGACGAACTCTCCCGCCGGGGCGTCCGCACGGTCCATCTGGAGGTGGAGGAGGGCAACCAACCCGCCATCGCCCTCTACCGCCGTTTCGGCTTTACGGAAACCGGACGACGGGAGGGCTATTACCAGAAGCCGGACGGCGGCAGGGCCGCCGCACTCGCCATGGCGCGTGAGCTATAGCCCCTCCCCGGCAAGTCCCGTATAAGCATCCGCAAGAGCATCGTGCGGAACCGGAGGTCCGCGTCGGCGATCCGAAGGCCACGTCCGTGAAACGTGGACCCGGCCCTTCCGCCGAACGATGCCCCGCGAAAGAACGTGAGCATCGGATCGACCCCGGAAGCGGGATCCCTTTCCGGTCCGATGCTCCAGGAGTGAGTTGCAGGCCTTGTCAGCACGGACCACCAGCACCGGAAAATCCCGCCGTCCCGGCCTGATCGAGCGCGCCTGCCGCGACAAGGGCCTGCGCATGACGGGCCAGCGGAAGATCATCGCGCAGATTCTCGACGACGCCGCCGACCACCCCGACGTGGTGGAGCTCCACCGGCGCGCCGCCGGGGTGGACGACCGCATCTCGCTCTCCACCGTCTACCGCACCGTGAAACTCTTCGAGACGGAAGGCATTCTGGAGCGGCTCGATTTCCGCGACGGCCGTGCGCGCTACGAGCAGGCGGCGCGCGAGCACCACGACCACCTCATCAATCTCGAGACGGGCGACGTGATCGAGTTCCATTCGGAAGAGATCGAGGCGCTGCAGACCGAGATCGCCAAGCGGCTCGGCTACAAGGTGGTCTATCACCGCCTCGAGCTGTATGCAGTGCCCCTCGACAAGGACGACGCGTGACGAAGCTCGCCGTCGCCCTGAGACTCCTCGTCCTCGCGCTGTGCAGCCTGGTGCTCGTCCCGCTGCAGATGCTGGGGCTCCGCTTCGGCTGGAATGTCGTTCACCACCTGCCGGTCCTGTTTCACCGCATCCTGCTGAGGCTCTTCAACGTGCGCGTGATCGAGAAGGGGACGCCGCCGGGCGACGCGCCGACCCTCGTCGTGGCCAATCACGTCTCCTGGCTCGACATTCCCGTCATCGGCTCGGTGCATCCGCTCTCCTTCATCGCGAAATCCGAGATCGAGGGCTGGCCGGTGGTCGGCCTCCTCGCCAGGCTGCAGCGCTCCGTCTTCATCGACCGGCAGCGCCGGAAGGCCACCGCCGAGGTGAACGACGCCCTGGCCCATCGCCTCGTGAAGGGCGAGGTGATCGTGCTTTTTGCGGAGGGAACCACGAGCGACGGCAACCGGCTCCTGCCCTTCCGCTCCTCCCTCGTCGGCGCGGCTCAGGCCGCGCTCACGCACGACAGCGTCGAACAGGTGTTCCTGCAGCCGCTCGCCATTTCCTACATCCGCCGCAACGGGCTGCCCGTCACCCGGCGCGACCGCCCCTTCATCGCCTGGTACGGCGACATGGACCTCGCCCCTCACCTCAGGCTCTTCCTGGAGGGGCATCCCATCGACGTGGTGGTGACCTGGGGCGAGCCGATCCCCTTCAACGGCAACCGCAAGGAGGCCACGGCCGCCGCCGAGAGCGCGGTGAGACGGGCGCTGAAGGCGGGCTGAGCCGGGCGATCCCCGGGCGGGAGGCTTCCCGAAGCTTTTCTTGGTCGAGGCGCAAGGATTTCTCGTTTGCCCCCGGTTCGATGCAGGAGCATTGTCCCCGCCGGGGAGCCCCTCTCGGAAGGATCGACGATGCAGCTTTATTCCGGCGCTTTGAGCCTCTTCTCGCGCAAGGTGGAAATCGCCCTTTACGAGAAGGGGCTCTCCTTCGAGCGCATCCAGGTCCCTTTCAGCCAGACCCGAGGTTACAGCCCGAAGCATCCGGCCGTGCTGGCCGCCAATCCGAAGGGTCAGGTTCCGGTCCTCGTCGATGACGGCCTCGCGCTCTACGACTCCACGGTGATCCTGGAATATCTGGAGGATGCCTATCCCTCCCCCGCTCTCTATCCGGAACCGCCGGAAGAGCGGGCGCGCTGCCGTCTGATCGACGTCTTCGCCGACGAAGTGATGCTGGTGCCCCTGCGGGCCCTGATGCACCGGACGGAACCGCGGCCGAAGGACGAGGCGCGCTGGATCGCGAACGAGGCCAGGGCCAAGGACGCCGAGCCGGTCATCGCAGACCATTTCGGCAAGCTGGAGGACGATCTTTCGGGAAAGCCCTTCCTGTGCGGCGCGTTCTCCGCGGCCGACATCTCCGCCTTCATGGCGGTAAACTATGCCCGACGCCTGGGCGGTCCGTCCTTGAAGCCGTTTCCCGCCCTCGCCGCCTGGTACGGCAGATTCATCG
>DASRWK010000206.1:0-8283 GCA_035776715.1 Microvirga sp. | reverse complement strand
CGCCATGGCGATCCGCGGCGCGAAGAACCTCTCCCCGGTGGCGCCCGATGCGTCGGCCGGTCACGCTGCGGATCTTCTGCGCATGATCAAGGGGGCGCCCGTCGACGAGGGCAGGGCGAAGGGGCTCGACACCTATCTCGTGACTGTGATCGATCACGGCCTCAATGCCTCCACCTTCGCGGCCCGGGTGGTGGCCTCCACCGGTGCGGGGCTGCCCTCCGCCGTGGTCGCGGGGCTGTGCGCTCTGAAGGGGCCGCTCCACGGGGGCGCTCCCGGCCCGGTGCTCGACATGCTCGACGCCATCGGCACGATCGATCATGCCGAGAGCTGGCTCGACGCCGCCATGGCGCGGGGCGAGCGCCTCATGGGCTTCGGCCATCGCATCTATCGCGTGCGCGATCCCCGTGCGGACGTGCTCAAGACGGCCGCCGCGAGGCTCAGGGGCGAGAACAACCGCATCGCCTTTGCCGAGGCCGTCGAGCAGGCGGCCCTGAATGTGCTCCAGCGCAGGAAGCCGGGCCGCCGCCTGGACACCAACGTGGAGTTCTATACGGCGATCCTCCTGGATTCCCTCGGCGTGCCGCGCGAGGGCTTCACGCCGCTCTTCGGAGCCGGCCGCACGGCGGGCTGGGTGGCGCATGCCATCGAGCAGGAGAATGCGGGCCGCATCATCCGCCCGCAATCGCGCTATGTGGGGCCGTGGCCTGCCGAGGCGGCCTGAGGATCACGCTCCGTCATGGCCGCACTTGTTGCGGCCGTCCCCGCGCCATGACCCGCAGTCCATTCCCGGGCGTGGATGCCCGGCACGAGGCCGGGCATGACGAGGGGGAGCGCTCAGACGTGCTGGCCGCCGTTGATGTGCAGCTCCGCGCCGTTCACGTAGGAACTCGCCTCGGTGCAGAGGAAGTAGATGGCCTTCGCCACCTCGTCCGGGGTGCCGAGGCGGCGCATGGGGATCTGCTCGACGATCTTCTCCGTGCCGGGCGAGAGGATCGAGGTGTCGATCTCGCCGGGGGAGATGGCGTTCACGCGAACGCCCAGGGGGCCGAAATCGGAGGCCATCTCGCGGGTGAGCGCGGCGAGGGCCGCCTTCGAGGTGGAATAGGCCGCGCCTGCGAAGGGATGGACGCGCGAGCCCGCGATGGAGGTGACGTTCACCACCGATCCCTTTGCGCGGGTCAGTTCGTCCTGCAGGCCGCGGGCGAGCATGATCGTGGCGAAGAAGTTCACCTGGAACACCCGCAGCCAATCCTCGTAGGAGGTATGGATCGCGTTCAGCCGCGAACCGCCGGGGCCCTTGGGGGAGATGCCGGCATTGTTGACGAGCGCATGCAGGCAGCCGCCCTCGGTCGCGAGCCGCTCCTTCACCTCGGCAATCGCGCGCAGGGTGTCCTCCGCATTCGCGAGATCCACCTGCAGGTGATCCTCCGGCCCCATCTCCCAGGGGCAGTTTTCCGGGAAGCCGTGGCGCGAACAGGTGATCACCCGCCAGCCGGCGGCGGAGAAGCGCTTGACCGTGGCATGCCCGATCCCGCGGCTGGCGCCGGTGAGCAGCATGACGCGGCGGGGGGTGTTGGACGTAGAGGACATGGCGAAATCTCTATGAGCGGAGGCGCATCCTTAACCGATCCGCGGGCACAAGTCTCATGGATAAAGCCGGACCTTTCGCCAGCCGTCCCCCTCGCGGGTGAAGACCACCCGGTCGTGGAGGCGGAAGGGCTTGTCCTGCCAGAACTCGATGGAGACCGGCGCGATCCGGAAGCCGGTCCAGTAGGGCGGGCGCGGCACCTCGCCGAGGGCGTATTTCGCCGCCGTCGCCGCCACGGCCTTCTCCAGCGCGAAGCGGCTCTCGAGCGGGCGCGACTGCTGGCTCGCCCAGGCGCCGATGCGGCTGTCGCGGGGGCGGCTCTGGAAGTATGCGTCGGCTTCCGCATCGCTCACCAGGGTCACCGGTCCCCGCGCGCGAACCTGTCGGCGCAGGCTCTTCCAGTGCAGCACGAGGGCGGCCTTCTTCTGACCCAGAAGCTCGCGGCCCTTGTTGGATTCCGTGTTGGTGTAGAACACGAAGCCGTTCTCGTCGAAGCCCTTGAGGAGCACCATGCGGACGTTGGGAAGCCCCGTCTCGTCCACGGTGGCGAGCGCCATGGCGTTGGGATCGTTCGGCTCGGAGGCTTCCGCCTCCTTCAGCCAGGACTGGAACAGGATGAAGGGCTCTTCCGATTCGGTGAAGTCACCGGTTGTTAACTGGTTCAATGGTTTATCTCAGGATGTGACTTTTCGATATGGGGGCCCGACGCGTGCCGTGGACCAATACGCGCCGTTATAGATCAGATGATTTCCTGCGCGAAGCCGGGAAAGTTCTGGCTGCTGGCCTGATTGCCCTGTCGACCTCCGCCTGCAGCTTCTCGCTCGGCATGGCGGGCATGGACGTGGAGGAGCCCAAGACCACCGGCTCCATCGCGCCCGCGAGCGCTCGTGCGGTGCCGCCTCCGCTCTCGCCCGATCTGAACGAGGAGGACTGGCGCCGGGCCAAGGCGGCTCTGGGCGTCGCCCTCGATCCCCAGGGCCCCGGCACCCAGGTTTCATGGGACAATCCCGAGACCTCCATGAAAGGCAGCTTCACGCCCACGGGCGCGCCCTTCGTGAAGAACGACGAGATCTGCCGCGCCTTCAACGCACGTCTGAGCGGTCCGACCCAGGCTTCCCTGAATGGCACCGCCTGCCGTCTCTCGGGCGAGGATTGGACGATCAAGGAGATCGGGCCGGCGGCTGGCGAGGCGAAGCCCGGCGCGTCACCCGCCAAGCCCGAGAGAAAGATCGCGAAAGCCTAAGCTCGGCCGAACTGCTCGTTGCAAAGCAGCAACACTTTTCCCATATGAACCGTGAGTTCCGTGGGGCGGTTCTGCCCCAATCCAACGGTTCATGGATTTTCCCGATGCGAAACCCTTACGACGTTCTAGGCGTGTCCCGCTCCGCGAGCGAAGTGGAGATCAAGAAGGCGTTCCGCAAGCTCGCCAAGACCTACCATCCGGACAGCAACACGAACGATCCCAAGGCCAAGGACAAGTTCGCCGAGGTCAACGCCGCCTATGAGATCCTGGGCGACGCGGAGAAGCGCGCCCAGTTCGACCGGGGCGAGATCGACGCGGAAGGCAAGCCGCGATTCCAGGGCTTCGAGGGCTTCGGCGGCGGACGGGGCGCGGGAGGGCAGGGTTTCGAGGGCTTCGGCTTCGGAGGCGGCAGCCCCTTCGGTCGCCGCGGTTCGCGCGGCTTCGGCGCCGATGCGGGCGAGGACATCTTCTCCCAGCTCTTCGGCGAGGCGTTCCGCTCGGCCGGGGCCGAGAGCGCGCGCCAGCAGAGCCGCGCCCGCCCTCAGAAGGGCGCGGACGTGTCTGCCACCCTGACGGTGACTCTGGAGGAGGTGGCCGCGGAGGCGAAGAAGCGAATCCGGCTGCCCACGGGCCGCGACGTGGACGTCGTCATTCCCAAGGGCGTGACCGACGGGCAGGTGATCCGCCTGCGTGGCCTGGGGCAGGGGGCGCCGGGCGTAAACCCGGGCGACGCGATGCTCACCATCCAGATCGCGCCGCATGAGCGTTTCACCATGGAGGGCGCGAATCTCCGCTGTCGCGTGCCGATCCAGATCGAGGAGGCCATTCTCGGCGGCTCCGTGCGCATTCCGACCCTGACCGGTGCGGTGAGCATGAACATTCCGCCCATGACCGATTCCGGTCGCACGTTCCGCCTGCGCGGCAAGGGCCTGCCCATGAAGGGCGGAGGGCACGGGGATCTCCTCGCCACGGTGGAGATCAAGCTGCCGCAGGTCGTGGACGAGGAGCTGATGGATTACGCCCGCAAGCGGCATTCCGCCAAGGCTCGGTAACCGCAATTCACGATATAACGCCTGGATTCGCTTCCTGTCGGCCAAGAGGGCTTCCCCACGCCTGCCGGGTCGGCTAAAGAAGCCGCTCTTTTCACGTGTCCAGCGACGATCTAGGTGAACTCATGGCGGAGACAAAGGCCACCGGCATCCTGGCCGGTAAGCGTGGCTTGGTGATGGGGGTGGCGAACAACCGTTCGATCGCCTGGGGCATTGCGCAGGCTGCTCGTCAGCAGGGCGCGGAGCTTGCCTTCACCTATCAGGGCGAAGCCCTGAAGAAGCGCGTGGAGCCCCTGGCGAGGGAGCTCGATGCCCATGTCGTGGGCCATTGCGACGTGACGGAGGGCGCCACGATCGATGCCGTGTTCGAGGAAGTGAAACGCCTCTGGGGCTCCATCGACTTCGTCATCCATTGCATCGCCTTCTCCGACAAGGACGAGCTCACCGGCCGCTACGTCGACACCAGCGAGGGCAATTTCTCGAAGTCGCTCCTCATCTCCTGCTATTCCTTCACGGCCATCGCCCAGCGGGCCGAGAAGCTGATGAACGACGGCGGCTCGCTCGTGACGCTCACCTATTACGGCGCCGAGAAGTGGATGCCCCACTACAATGTCATGGGCGTGGCCAAGGCCGCTCTCGAAGCGTCCGTGCGCTACCTCGCGGCCGATCTCGGCCCCAAGAACATCCGCGTCAACGCCATCTCGGCGGGCCCGATCAAGACGCTGGCCGCCTCCGGCATCGGCCATTTCCGCTACATCCTGAAGTGGAACGAGTACAACTCGCCCCTGCGCCGCACGGTCACCATCGAGGAGGTCGGCGAGACGGCCGCCTATCTCGTGTCCGATATGGCGCGCGGCATGACCGGCGAGATCCTGCATGTCGACGCCGGCTATCACGTGGTCGGCATGAAGAACCCGGAAGCTCCCGACCTCTCCCTCGACAAAGAGTAATCTGACAGATCATGCATTCGCCTCGCCCGACGATCTATTTCATCCGCCATGGCGAGACGGATTGGAATCTGGAGGGCCGTCTCCAGGGTCAGAAGGACATTCCGCTCAACGACCTCGGCCGCGTCCAGGCCGAGGAGGCGGGCCTCCGCCTCCGTTCCGTCTGCCCGCACCATGAGGATCTCGCCTATGTGGCGAGCCCCATGCGGCGTACCCGCGACACCATGGAGATCCTCCGGGGAGCCATCGGCCTCCAGCCCCAGGGCTACAGGGTGGACGAGCGGCTGGTCGAGATCACCTTCGGCGCGTGGGAGGGGATGACCTGGAAGGAGGTCCGCAGGGCGGAGCCGCAGCTGGCGGCCTTGCGCGAGCGGGACAAGTGGAACTACGTTCCGCCGGGCGGGGGCGAGAGCTACGCCATGCTCGTCGACCGCATCCGGCCCGTCCTGGACGACCTGACCCGCGACACGGTGGTCGTCGCCCATGGCGGCGTGGCTCGCGCCTTTCTCTCCCTGTGTTGCGGCATCTCCTCGCGTCAGGCCGCGAGCATGGATATCTGGCAGGGCCGGGTGCTCGTGCTCGAGGGCCGCAACCACCGGTGGGTGTGAGGGGCACGGCCTTTCACCTGCGCCTCGCTCTGTTTCCATCTTGACGATGAAGCTCCTCGTCATCGCCGGGCTTGTCCCGGCCATCCACGCTTTCGGTGACCCGAATAGGGAAGGTGGGGATGACGAGCGCGCCGCTCGATCGGGGCTTTCCGTCGCGGCCTTGCGCCCTTGCGGGAAACGGCGAGGGAGCAGGGAGCGTGACACCCGCCCGCTTTGGCTCTAAGACGCCTTGAACACTCTCGAAGCGCGCCATGTCTCACAATACTTTCGGTCACCTTTTCCGCGTCACCACCTTCGGCGAGAGCCATGGGCCGGCCCTCGGCTGCGTCATCGACGGCTGCCCACCCATGATCCCGCTGGAGGCCTCCGAGATCCAGGCGGAGCTCGACCGCCGCCGTCCGGGGCAGTCGCGGTTCACGACGCAGCGCCAGGAGCCGGACCAGGTGAAGATCCTCTCCGGCGTGTTCACGGACGAGCGCACGGGAAAGCAGGTCACGACCGGAACGCCCATCGCCCTGATGATCGAGAACGTGGACCAGCGCTCGAAGGATTACTCGGAGATCAAGAGCTCCTACCGTCCGGGCCATGCGGATTTCACCTACGACGCGAAATACGGCATCCGCGATTATCGGGGCGGCGGACGCTCCTCTGCCCGCGAGACCGCTGCCCGCGTGGCGGCGGGCGCGGTGGCCCGCAAGGTTCTGTCCGGCGTCACGATCCGCGGCGCCCTCGTGCAGATGGGGCCTCACGCCATCGACCGCGGAAACTGGGACTGGGACGAGATCTCGCGCAATCCCTTCTTCTGCCCGGACGCCAAGGCGGCCGAGTTCTACGTGGAGTACCTGGACGGACTGCGCAAGGCGGGTTCCTCCATCGGCGCCGTGATCGAGATCGTCGCCGAAGGCGTACCGGCGGGGCTCGGCGCGCCGATCTACGGCAAGCTCGATTCCGATCTCGCCGCCGCCATGATGTCGATCAATGCCGTGAAGGGGGTCGAGATCGGCGAGGGCTTCGCGGCCGCCGCTCTGCGCGGCGAGGAGAACGCGGACGAGATGCGCCCCGGCAACCAGGGTGCGCCGACCTTCCTGTCGAACCATGCGGGCGGCATTCTCGGAGGCATCTCCACCGGCCAGCCCGTCGTCTGCCGCTTCGCCGTGAAACCCACCTCGTCGATCCTCACCCCCCGCGCCAGCGTGACCCGCACCGGCGCCGAGGCCGAGGTGATGACGAAGGGCAGGCACGATCCCTGCGTCGGCATCCGGGCCGTTCCGGTAGGCGAGGCCATGATGGCCTGCGTCCTCGCCGATCACCTCCTGCGCCACCGGGGGCAGGTAGGCGAGGGACCATCCTGGCCGTTCGAGGCCTGAGGACCTCGTCGAACACCCTTCAACTCCCTTTCTCCCCTGCTGCTTCGGCAGGGAGCGCCATGCGATGCGGGATCGTAGGGCTTGTCCTCCCGGGATCCATCCCGTGGCACGCCGTGATTGCCAAGAAGGGATGGCCGGGACAAGCCCGGCCATGAACCCTCTAGGCGCCTTGGGCTCGCCGGAATAGGCGCGCCATCCTGGCCTGAACGGTCCTGGCCTCAATCCTTCGGGACGGGGGAAAGCATTCAATTTTAGTTTTACTAAAATCGTCCCATCGGCTAAGTCAGCCTCATGAAACTGGCTGAATGGTTGTCCCGCAATGGCATCTCGCGCGTGGAATTCGCGCGGCGGATTGGCGTCACCCCCGGCGCGATCACCCAGATGTGCAACTCCGACCATGCCTGGCTTTCCCGCGACACCGCGGAACTGATCACCCGCGAAACCCGCGGAGCCGTCACACCCAATGATTTTCTGCCCCTATCCGCCCAGGAGGCCCTGATGTCCAACTCCGTCACCGAAGCCATCGAGGCTTTTGCTCGCGGCGAGATCGTCATCGTCACGGATGACGACGACCGCGAGAACGAGGGCGATCTCATCGTCGCGGCCTCCCTCTGCACGCCGGAGAAGATGGCCTTCATCATCCGCAACACCTGCGGCATCGTCTGTGCCCCGCTCACGGCCTCGGAGGCGCGCCGCCTGCGGCTCGATCCCATGGTGGCCTCGAACGACGCGCCGCTCGGCACCGCGTTCACCGTGTCCGTGGATGTGAAGCACGGGCTCACCACCGGCATCTCGGCCGAGCAGCGTTCCAATACCGTGCGGGCGCTCGCCAACAACAACATGGGCGCGGCCGATTTCGTGCGTCCCGGCCACGTGTTCCCGCTCATCGCCAAGGACGGCGGAGTGCTCATGCGCTCGGGCCACACGGAAGCTGCCGTCGACCTGTGCAGGCTCGCGAACCTGCCGCCGGTGGGCGTGATCTGCGAACTCGCCAACGACGACGGCACGGTGATGAAGGGTGCGCAGATCGACGCCTTCGCCGAGAAGCACAGCCTCAAGCGCATCTCCGTGGCCGATCTCATCGCCTACCGCCAGTCGCGCGAGAAGCTCGTCGAGCGCATCGCCACCTTCCCGGTGGAGACGCCCTGGGGTTCGTTCACGGGCTATGCCTATTCGACGCCCTTCGACAGCGTGCAGCATATCGCGGTTGTCCATGGCCGCATCGGCGACGGCGCGAACATTCCCGTGCGTCTGCACCGCGCCAATGCGCTGACCGACGTGTTCGAGGGCGGCAAGACGGTGGCCGCGGCCCTGCAGCGCTTCGTGAAGGAGGGCAGGGGCGTCCTCGTCTACCTGCGCGACGGCACGGCAGGAGTGCCGACCACATCCTTCTCGGAGCACGAGGAGACCGCCTCGGAAGTCGCGCGTTCCAGCCAATGGCGCGAGATCGGGCTCGGTGCGCAGATCCTGAGGGATCTCGG
>DASRWK010000205.1:0-1843 GCA_035776715.1 Microvirga sp. | reverse complement strand
GGTTACACACCGTCCCTGTGGCATCTTCGTAAGGGGGTTCTGGCGCCGCAGGCGGGTTCAAAAGTCTTTTGGCGAAAGCTTCTGCCAACGAGCCGCCCAAGGTGAGTCAGGCTCCTTCTCTGTCTTTAGATAATTGGGTTTGACGAACCGATGGGCTTCATTTCGCGCAGAGCATTGGCGCGTGCCCAAGCAGCGGACATCGAGCGTCTCGGCGAAACAAATACCAATGTGGCCCCCGCGGCTCCAACGCACCTCGCCCGTCAAAATCCCAAGCTCCACGAGGGAAAGCCGCACCGCCATTCCGACGTCGATCTGCGCTTCCGCCTTCAGCATCGCTCCTCGCGAGGAGATGTTCCGCACATGCACATCCTGCGTCTCATAGCCCTGGTAAAGCACTCCTCTCCACATAAGCATCAGGCGCGGTTCACGCGTGTGAGCATTCGGCTCCGGGGATATGGTTTCGCCCGCGTCGCGGCCGGCATCGCGGCTTCCGTGTCGCGAGAGGATCTCGCGCTTGAACGCCTTGCTTCCAGAGACCTTTGTCTCGGTTACGAATTCGACGCCGATCCGGTCATCGCGACGCCATCGCACCACGCAGTCCAGGTTCGAGCCGCCACCGAAATCGATCCGGAGGGCGCGGCCGATCGGCGGAGCGATTTCGCTCTTGATCATCGCGCCTTTCGAGGAAAGGTTGATCACCTCCACTCGATGAAGGCGACCAAGGTATCGAACGCTCGCCGATCCTCCCGAGCTGCCGTTGCGATCTTCCCTTCGACCGTCGGTTCGCCTTGGCTCGGTCCGATGGATGGCAATTTCGGACAGCGAAGTCGCCCCGGTCTTGCGTCGAGCAGCCGTTTTCGAGCGCACGATCTCTCGTTTGTCGCCTGCGACAATAGAACGGATCTCGTGCATTCGGCCTCCCCTCGAGCGGACATAATGCCTTGGCACGGTTAAAGTCGAACTAAGGAGGCTGCCTCGTCTGCGGAACGCGGCCGCTGTCGCGCAGGCAAATGCTTGTGGATCGCCGATGACGGTCTGAAACGGGGCGGACCCGCCTTATATCGGCCATCAGCGGCTGCGCGAGCAGCGCTCCCGACGCGGGTTTCTTAACCTCCTCGACACAGGTTGAGGACGGCAGGGACACCGGGCGGCGATGCCTTCGAACTGTTCGCCGTCGTCGCCAATCTCCTGTGAGCATGTGCACCGCCCTTCCGGACGGGTGAAGGTGGTCTGCTCAGTGAGGCTCCTCAGCTCGGCGCTTATGGGTTCGGGTTGATCGCGGCGGAAAGTAGGGCGTGCCTGCATATCCCTCTTGGGCAAGCCCTCTGGCCAGTTTTCACAAAGTCCGGTGGCCGTCCCCAGCCGGTGACGAGCATGAGGGGCGGCCTTGGAAGACCGCCCCTGAGGCAAGCAGCGGAAGAGGTCAGGCCGCTTCCTCGACCTCCTCCAGCTCGGCCCGAGGCGCATCGTTCGCGCGACCTCCCCTTTCCTGCTCCGCCTCCGGGAGCGGGCCTGGGGCTGGGTCCTGCACCACACCAAATGCCGCCTCATCGTCGCCGAACGCTCAGCCGTGCCGCCGATCTCGGTCTCAGATATCGCCTGCTCCGTCGGCTCATCTTCCCAAGGAGGCGTGTCCTCGGTCGGCTCCGCCACTGGTACCGGCGCAGGCGCGAACCGTATCGCGTCCGGCACCCAGGCGAGCGCCCTCTCCTTCACCTCGACCTCGCCGATGAAGTCGCCCGCGAAGATGCGCTCGGCCGATTGCGACAGCTCCGCCTTCTTACCCTTGGCGTAGCGGGACGCGAAGGCCGGCCCGCCGACCTCCTCCAGCAATTCGAGGATC
>DASRWK010000204.1:0-3746 GCA_035776715.1 Microvirga sp. | reverse complement strand
TTCCCTACGGCGCCGTCTGGAGTGTGGAGGAGATCGAGAAGCGCAAGGCCGAAATCGCCGCCGACTGCTCGCTGGGCCTGCACTGGAGCGTGGTCGAAAGTCTTCCGATCCATGAAAACATCAAGATCGGCGAAGGTGATCTCACCACGCTCTTCGACAATTACCGCCAGTCCCTGCGCAACCTCGCGCGATGCGGCATCACGACGGTGTGCTACAACT
Organism: Microvirga sp.; assembly: GCA_035776715.1. Classification (GTDB taxonomy): domain Bacteria; phylum Pseudomonadota; class Alphaproteobacteria; order Rhizobiales; family Beijerinckiaceae; genus Microvirga. Next base: position 3,527 of record DASRWK010000204.1, on the reverse strand, counting down.
TCATGCCGGTCGTGGACTGGACCCGCACGGAACTCGCCTATCCTCTTCCTGGCGGAGGAACAGCGCTGCGCTTCAATGCGCATGAATATGCAGCGTTCGACTGCTTCATGCTGCGTCGCCCCGGCGCGGAGGCGGAACAATCCCCCGAGGTCCTGGCGCGCGCGAGGGAGTGGTACGACCGCTCCTCGGAAGCCGACCGCAGCAAGCTGCTCGCCAACATCATGGCGGGACTGCCCGGCGCCTACGAGCGCTACGACATCCCGGGACTGCGCGCGATGCTCGACCGCTACGAAGGCATCGACGGCGACGCCCTGCGCGAAAACCTGGCGCGCTTCCTGCGCGAGGTCATCCCCGTTGCCGAGGAAGCCGGGATCCGGATGTGCGTCCATCCCGACGATCCGCCGCGCCCGCTGATGGGCCTGCCACGCATCGTCTCGAACGCAGAGGATCTGGCCTTCATCGTCGGCGCGGTCAACTCGCCTGCGAACGGCATCACGCTCTGCAGCGGCTCTCTCGGAGCCGGTCCATCCAACGACGTGCCCGCCATCGCACGGCAATTCGCGGACCGCATCTGGTTCGCCCACCTGCGCAACGTCGCTAAGGAGCCGGATGGCTCCTTCATGGAGGCGGATCATCTCGGAGGTGACACCGACATGGTGGCCGTTGTCAGCGCCCTTCTCGAAGAGCAGAAGCGCCGCAAGGATTCCGGGGACGGACGCTGGCGCATCCCCATGCGTCCGGACCATGGCCACGAACTGCTCGACGACGTGGGCAAGCCCACTCACCCGGGCTACCCGGCCATCGGCCGCCTGAAGGGGCTCGCTGAACTGCGCGGTGTGATGGTGGCCGTCTCGGCGCTCCGGGGCCTACCGCTCTAGGAGCCAGCCGCTGAGGGGCACCCACGTCCTGAGGTCCCCTTCCCTTGCGGATATCGGGACGAGCCCGTCCAGCGCCCCGAATCGGCGATTTCGTTCGTTGTAGAGAACGCAACCGCTCTCTCATTCAACACACATTGTCCGACCCAAGGTGCGTCGGCAGCTCAACACTCCGCTTCCAGCTCCTGTCGCCCCTCCGAGAACTTTCCTTCAGTCCGTAAATTCAGTCCGATTTGTTCTTTTAACAGAACTTTTCCGTTAACAAGGACAAGCCTCGGCGCTTTGTCTCCTCCCGAGCGAACTCATCCAAGGGAGAGAGAACAATGCCCTGCAAGCACCGGATCGCGCTGACGGCGGCGATCGGCACCATCGTCCTGGGGGCGTTGCCCGCCTCGGCCCAAACCGCGGAGGCGATCTCCGACGGGGTGGTCAAGATTGGCGTGCTGAACGACCAGTCGGGCATCTATGCCGACATGGCCGGTCCGGGCTCGACCATCGCCGCCCAGATGGCCGTCGAGGATTTCGGCGGCAAGGTACTTGGGAAACCCATCGAGATCGTGTCGGGCGACCATCAGAACAAGCCCGATGTCGGCTCCGCCGTGGCCAATCGCTGGATCGACGTGGAGCAGGTGGACACCATCGTCGATCTTCCCACGTCGTCCGTCATGCTGGCCATCCAGGAGATCGGTCGCCAGAAGAATCGTCTGATCATCGCCTCGACAGGCGGATCCTCGGATTTCACGGGCAAGTTCTGCTCTCCCGTCGGTATTCATTGGACCTATGACACCTACGGTCTCGCGGTCGGCACGGGACTGCCCCTCGCAAGCCGCGGCCCCTGGTTCTTCCTGACGGCGGATTATGCCTTCGGGCACGCGCTGGAGCGCGATACCGCCGATGCCGTGATCAAGGCTGGCGGTAAGGTCGCCGGCGGCGTGCGACACCCTCAAGGCAACCACGACTTCTCCTCGTTCCTCCTCCAGGCCCAGAGCTCGGGAGCCAAGATCATCGGCATCGCCAATTCCGGCGCGGATACGGTGAATGCGATCAAGCAGGCGCACGAGTTCGGGATCACGGCTTCCGGCCTGCAGCTCACCGGTCTCTACATGCACATCACCGATGTCCACGCCATCGGACTGGAACAGGCGCAGGGCCTCCTGATGACCCAGGCCTTCTACTGGGACCTCAACGACGAGACGCGCGCCTGGTCGAAGCGCTTCTACGAGCGCCACAAGGCCATGCCGACGATGGGTCAGGCAGGCGTCTACTCGTCGATCATCCATTACCTCAAGGCCATCGAGGCGGCCGGCACGGACGAGGCGCAGGCCGTCGCAAAGAAGATGAGGGAGCTGCCGGTGAACGACTTCTTCGCCAAAAACGGCAAGGTTCGCGAAGACGGGCGCATGGTCCACGATCTCTACGTGCTCGAGGTGAAGAAGCCGGAAGAATCCCGCGAGCCCTGGGACTACCTGAAGCTGATCCGCACCATCCCGGGCGACGAGGCTTTCCGCCCGCTCTCGGACAGCGAATGCCCCCTCGTGAAGGTCGGCCAGTAACACTCTGAGGCAGGGCCGCCCGCGAGGCGGCCCTGGGAGCTCATCGACACGCCTTATTGCTAAGACATGCCCGCCGTGAACACCCGAGACGGGTGCACGGGCATTTGATAGGATCGGGCTACACAGAAACATCCTGCCAGGTCCCGACCGTTAGGACCCGGAGTCCTCGGCACTAATCGGCAGACATTGGGGAAGCGCTCGTGACTTCGACCGTTTACGACACGAATCTCGATAAGAACCCGGCGAATTACCAGCCGTTGTCGCCCCTCCCGTTCCTGGAGCGGGCCGCGAGCGTCCACCCCGAGCATACGGCCATCATCCACGGTTCCCTGCGGCGCAGCTACCGCGATTTCTATGCCCGCACCCGGCGCCTCGCATCGGCCCTGACCCGGCGCGGGATCGGGCGCGGCGACACGGTGTCCGTGGTGCTTCCCAATACTCCGGCCATGCTCGAATGCCATTATGGCGTGCCCATGGCTGGGGCGGTGCTCAACACGCTCAATACCCGCCTCGACGCCAAGATCATCGCCTTCTCCCTCGAGCACAGCGGCGCCAAAGTGCTCATCACGGACCGGGAGTACTCGGGCGTCGTGAAGGCCGCTCTCGAGCTCGTCACCGTCAAGCCTCTCGTCATCGACTACGACGATCCCGAGTTCACCGGCCCGGGGGAGCGCCTGGGCACGCTCGAGTACGAGGATCTTCTGGCCGAGGGCGACCCCGAATTCGCCTGGAGCCTGCCCGGCGACGAGTGGGACGCCATCACCCTGAACTACACGTCCGGCACGACGGGCGATCCGAAGGGTGTCGTGTATCATCATCGCGGCGCGTATCTGCTCGCGATGGGCAACATCGTCACCGGCGCCATGAGCCAGCACCCCGTCTACCTGTGGACGCTGCCCATGTTCCACTGCAACGGCTGGTGCTTCCCCTGGTCGCTGTCGATCGTCGCCGGCACGCATGTCTGCCTGCGCGCCGTACGCTCGAAACCCATGTACGACGCGCTGGCCGATCACGGGGTCACTCATCTCTGTGGCGCGCCGATCGTCATGTCGACACTCCTCAACGCCCCGGCCGGGGAGAAGCGCACGTTCCCACAGAC
>DASRWK010000203.1:0-5207 GCA_035776715.1 Microvirga sp. | reverse complement strand
TCAGGGATGAGCCCTCCCTCGTCGTCGCCGGCCTCCTGCCGGTGATCCCGGTGCGAAAGGCGCATGACCCATCCGGTCGGGACGGCCGGAACAAGTCCGGCCCTGACGAAGAGGCGCACGAATCTGCGGGAGGATCAGCCTACCGCCCAAAGATGCCCTTGAAGAACTGGGCCATCCTGTTGTGCTTCTTCTTTCGGTCCACGTCCGCCTGGCTCTTCACCCAGGCGACCTGGACGACGCGGCGCTCGCCGGAAAACGGCAGGTGACCGTGCCATGACTTGTCCGAGCGCAGAAAGGCGAACATGGTCCCCATCGTCGGGGGCACCTCGAGCTTGAAGGGCTCGAAATTCTTGCCGTCGTAGAGCACGCGCAGGCGGCCGCCCTCGTCCTGCTGCCACTCGTCGTTCATGTAGACGAGCATGGTCATGACCTTGGACGGACCGTCCGTGTGGATTGCTCCGTATTTCGGCTGCGAGCGCCGCATGATCGTGGTGAGGCGCGGATAGGGATGCAGGTCGATGCCGAATTTCTTCGAAAGGGCCTCCGTCAGCTCCGGACCTTCGAGTTCCTCGATCAGCTCCCTGAAGCGGCCCTGAAGCTTGACCTCGTCCACGGTGAGGTAACCCGGCTTGCCGATCTCGGGAAAGTCGCGACGGAGATCGCCGATGGCGTCCTGCTTCAGGAAGCCGGATGCCAGAATATGGTCGTAGGGCTCGCGCGAATGCTGCGCATTCTGCACGGCCGAGAGATCGACGAGGCTCATGAACCCGCTCCTGCAAAGCCCCATTCCTGCTCTTATGGCGGGACTTGGAATTGCCCTGCTCGAAGGTGCGGCACGCGATGGCGACAGCAGCCCTGAGCTGCCGCTCTAACCCTCGATTTCGATGATGGGTTCCATCCCGAGGAGCTTGCCGAGCGCCTTCATGCGGCCCGCCAGCCGCTCATTGGCAAGGTCCTGCAGATGGGGCGGCAATTGGAGGACGACCTGTTTGCCCCTCGCCCGCAAAGGCGCCTGCGGGAGGACCCCCTCCATGGAGACCGAAACCGGATAGGCGACGCGCATGAGCGCCGCGAGCAGGCGCGCGCGCTCCAGATAGCGCGGCCCGGCCAGGTTCCTGATGCGCGAACTCACCTTGTCGGGAGAAAGACCCTCGTGCCGGAAGAAGACCGACAGCGCCAGATAGGCCCGACCCGGATGGTCGAGACCGGCGAAGGCGCCATAGGCGATGAAGTTGAGGCTCTGCTCGCCCCGATAATCGGGATGGGCGCGCCAGCCGATATCGGCCAGGAGGCAGGCGGCTTGGCGCAGCCGGGTCTCGGTATCGGTTTCCGCGACCCCGAGGCTCTTTATGAAGGCTTCTGTCCACTCGCACAGCTCCTCGCCATGGCGGGGGGAGCGGGAGCGCAGAAGGTTCAGGTCGCCGGCTGCGGCAAGCAGCGGATCACGCTTCTGCGTGTCCGGATCGAGCTTGTCGAAGAGAACGCCCTCGCGCACGCCGAAAGCGGAGATCGCCACCTCCTTCGGCTCGCCGAGGCGGATGATCTCCTCCAGCACGATGGCGCCATAGGCCAGCAGCGGCCGCCGGGCCTCTGAAACGCTCTCGATGTCCTTCAGGGTCTTGGCGTCCGCCTCTTCCACGAGATGCAGGAAATCGAGACCATCCTCGGGGTTGAGGATGTAGTTGTGCATCACGTGGAGCGGATAATCCGTTGCCGCCTGATGCAGGCGCGCCAGCGCGCGCCAAGTGCCGCCGACCGCATAGAAGGTGCGCCCCTTCAGGTCTTCCAGATACTCCGGCGCGCGCTCCAGGGCGGCGCGCACGATCTTCTGCGCCTTCTTCAGGGAGCCGCCGCTCACGTCCTGCAGGGCAAGGCCGCCCAGGGGCATGGTGACGCCCTTGCCGACGGCCGCGCCCTTCACGTCCACGAGCTCGAGGCTGCCGCCGCCCATGTCGCCGACGATGCCGTCCGGCTCATGGAAGCCCGCGACGACGCCGAGGGCGGAGAAGCGCGCTTCTTCTCCCCCCGAGAGCAGGCTGATCGGGCGCCCGCAGGCCTCGGCCGCGGCTTCCAGGAAGGCGGGCCCATTGGTGGCGTCCCGAGCGGCGGCGGTTGCCAGCACGAATACGTCGGAGACCTGCATCGTGTCGCACAGCACCCGGAACCGGGCGAGCGCGCGAAGCGCCCGATCCACCGCGTCCTCGTCGAGGCGGCCCGTGGTGGCCACGTGACGGCCGAGACCGCAGAGAACCTTCTCGTTGTAGATGGGCGTCAGGGCACGCGCCATGCCCTCGTAGGCCACGAGGCGCACCGAGTTCGAGCCGATATCGATGATCGCGAGCGGGCGCCCGATCTTGAGTCTTCCCTGAGCTTCCCGGACGATGGTCTGCATGTCAGCGCTGTCCCCGCTTCGCAAGGGCCTTGGGGCTCGACGTCTTGAGGGACTTGCCGCGGCCGGAGAGGCTCGGATTGGTCATGAAATACTTGTGGGCGTTGAACGGCTCCTCGCCTTTCGACGGCACGATCCGCCGGCTCGTGCCGTCGGGGAGAACGGCCCAGCTCTGCTCGTTGTCGAGCAGGTTCGCCAGCATGATCTGGTCCAGCACCTGCTGATGCACGGTGGGATTGCTGATCGGCAGGATGGCCTCGACGCGCCGGTCGACATTGCGGGTCATCAGGTCGGCGGAGGAGATGTAGACATGCGCCTTGGGGTTCGGCAGCCCGTGCCCGTTGCCGAAGGCATAGATGCGCGTGTGCTCCAGGAAGCGGCCGACGATGGACTTCACGCGGATGTTCTCCGACAACCCCCTGATGCCGGGCCTCAGGCAGCAGATGCCGCGCACGATGAGATCCACCTGCACGCCCGCCGCGCTCGCATCGTAGAGAGCGTCGATGATGTCGGGATCGACCAGCGCGTTGCACTTGCTCCAGATCGCGCCGGGCCGCCCTGCCTTGGCATGGGCGATCTCCTCCTCGATGTGCTGGAGCAGGCGCTTCCTCAGGGTCAGCGGCGACACCGCCATGCGCTCCAGCTCCGCCGGCTCCGCATAGCCCGTCACGAAATTGAAGATGCGCGACACGTCCCGGCCGATCACCGGGTCGGCAGTGAAGAAGGACAGGTCCGTATAGATGCGGGCGGTGATCGGGTGGTAATTGCCCGTGCCCACATGGCAATAGGTGATGAGCTGGCTGCCTTCGCGCCGCACGACCATGGAGAGCTTGGCGTGGGTCTTCAGCTCGATGAAGCCGTAGACCACCTGGGCGCCCGCGCGCTCCAGGTTGCGCGCCCAGCGGATGTTCGCCTCCTCGTCGAAGCGGGCCTTGAGTTCGACGAGGGCGGTGACGGACTTTCCAGCCTCCGCCGCCTCCGCGAGAGCGGCGACGATCGGCGAATCCGAGGACGTGCGGTAGAGCGTCTGCTTGATCGCCACGACGTTGGGATCGCCTGCGGCCTGGCGCAGGAACTGCACCACCGCGTCGAAGGATTCGTAGGGGTGATGGACGATGATGTCCTTCTCCCGGATAGCCGCGAAGCAGTCGCCGCTATGTTCGCGGATGCGTTCGGGAAAGCGCGGGTTGTAGGGCTTGAACTTGAGGTCGGGCCGGTCGAGCGCGACGAGCTGCGACAGGTCGCGCAGGCCCATCATTCCCTCGACGACGAAGACTTCGTCGCTGGAAACCTCCATCTCCTCGGCCACGAAGACGCGCAGCTCCTCCGGCATCGCAGCCTCGACCTCGAGACGTATGACGCTGCCGCGGCGGCGCTGCTTGAGCGCCGTTTCGAAGAGGCGCACGAGATCCTCGGCCTCCTCCTCCACTTCGATATCGGAGTCGCGGATGACGCGGAAGGCGCCCTGTCCCTGAACGTCGTAACCCGGGAACAGGCGGCTCGTGTAGAGCACGATCATCTGCTCGAGGGCGATGAAGCGCGCCGAGCTCGTCTCGGAGAAATCCGGCAGGCGCACGAAGCGTTCGGCACGCGACGGCAGGCGGATCAGCGCGTTCAGCACCTTGCCGTCGCTCTGGCGCACGAGCTTGAGCGCAATGGCGGAGCCGAGATTCGGGATGAAGGGGAACGGATGCGCCGGATCGATGGCGAGCGGGGTGAGCACCGGGAAGATGTGATTGAGGAAGTAATCCTCGAGCCAGGACGCTTCCGGTTTCGTCAGACCGGTGCCCTCGACGAGGACGATCCCCTCCCCCTGCAGCGCCTCCCGAAGCTCCCCCCAGCGGCGCTGCTGGTCGGACGCGAGGTTCGACACCTCGACGGCGATCTTCAGCAGCTGCTCCTGAGGCGTGAGCCCGTCCTGCGAAATGGTGGAGACGCCGGAGCGCACCTGCCCGCGCAGGCCCGCGACGCGGACCATGAAGAACTCGTCGAGGTTCTCGGCCGAGATGGAGAGGAAGCGCAGCTCCTCCAGCAGCGGATGGCTGCGGTTGGAGGCCTCCTCCAGCACCCGGCGGTTGAACTGCAGCCAGGAGAGCTCGCGATTGATGAAGCGCTGCGGGAACTGGCGCAACACCGCGCCGTCCAGCTCGATATCCGGCGGAGCCTTGGGCAAGGGGGCCTCGCTGACCGTCTCCACATCTCTCAGGGCCATCGCGTCGCGCACTTCGATCTCCGCCGATTCCTTCTTCGGCGTCCGTTTTGCTCTCGGCTTCGTGACGTTTTCACGACCGTCCGGAGAAAGGACAGTAGGGTCTGACTTCACTCGTTTTCATCCGTTTCCTGCGGGGCTCCGAGGATCTCGGCGGCGATCGCGCGTGAGACACGCCTTCCCCGGCTGAGCGCCTCCCTGTCCAGGAGCGCCACCAGTTCCGAAGCCTTGGCGAGAGACCGTTCGATCCGGAGCGAGATATAATCGACAACGGAGGTATCGACCACGAGTTGCCTGTCGACGAACAGCTTTACCAGAACCGCCTTGAGCAGGGCATCGTCCGGCGCCTCGAGGGACACGCTCGGGGCGAGGCGCAGGCGGGACAGCAGGTCCGGTGTTGCGAGGCCCCAGCGGTCGGGCGGCGTCTCGCTGGTGATCAGAACCGAGGCCTTCCGCTCCCTGGCCAGGTTGAGGAGGTGGAACAGGGCCGCCTCGTCCCGCTCGCCCCGGTCCATGTCCTCGATGGCGAGCGCCCCGTTGGAGATCAGGTGCGGGACCTTGTCGTGCGTGATCTCGCGGGCATCCACGGTCCAGGCATGGGCATTCGTG
>DASRWK010000202.1:0-1634 GCA_035776715.1 Microvirga sp. | reverse complement strand
ATCCCGACGAGTGGATGGAGCCGAAGGAGCAGCGCAAGGTCGATCCCTTCATCATCTACGCGATGGCGGCCTCGGCCCAGGCTCTTCGCGATGCGGGCTGGGCTCCGAAGTCTTACGAGGAGCAATGTGCCACAGGCGTGCTGATCGGGTCCGGCATCGGCGGCATCGGCGGCATCTACGAGGCCTCGGCCACCCTGATCGAGCGTGGCCCGCGCCGCATCTCGCCCTTCTTCATTCCCGGGCGTCTGATCAACCTCGCAGGCGGTTATGTCTCCATCGAGCACGGCCTGAAAGGCCCGAACCATGCGGTGGTCACAGCCTGCTCCACGGGCGCCCACGCCATCGGTGATGCTGCCCGTCTGATCGCCCTGGGCGATGCGGACGTGATGGTGGCGGGCGGCACGGAATCCCCCGTCAACCGGCTTTCCATCGCGGGCTTCGCCGCCTGCCGTGCTCTCTCCACCAATTTCAACGACGACCCCACCAGGGCCTCGCGCCCCTACGACAAGGACCGTGACGGCTTCGTCATGGGCGAGGGCGCCGGCATCGTGGTGCTGGAGGAATACGAGCACGCCAAGGCTCGCGGCGCGAAGATCTATGCCGAGGTCATCGGCTACGGCCTTTCGGGCGATGCTTACCACATCACCTCTCCTTCCGAGGACGGTGACGGGGCCTATCGCTGCATGTCCGCCGCCGTGAAGCGCGCAGGCATCGATGTTTCCGAGATCGATTACGTGAATGCCCATGGCACTTCGACGCCGCTCGGCGACGAAATCGAGCTCAAGGCCATCGAGCGCATCATGGGCGACGCAGCGGACAAGCTCACAATGTCGTCGACGAAGTCGGCAGTCGGGCACCTGCTGGGCGCGGCCGGTGCGGTCGAGGCGATCTTCTCGGTCCTCGCCATGCGCGACGGCATCGTTCCGCCCACCATCAACCTCGACAATCCGTCCGTCGAAACCGCTATCGATCTCGTGCCGAAGGTGGCCAAGCGCAAGGAAGTCAATGTGGCCCTGTCGAACTCCTTCGGGTTCGGCGGCACCAATGCTTCCTTGATCTTCCGGCGCGTTGCCTGAGGATAGCGCTTCTACGTTACGGCTTTTCGCCATATTCCCCGTTAGGGTGTCGGACGAGTCGGGGAGGGCCCGGCCGGCACCAGAAAAGCATCGTGATGTTCGGACGTAAAAAGAGAAGCACCCTGATTTCTGAACACGAGGCCGAGCTCCAGAGCCAGGAGCAGCCGCGCCTTGCGCCACGCTCGCCGAGCGAGGCGCTCAAGCCGAGCCTGGCTCCGCCTCCGCCGCCGCGGATCCGCCGCCGTCGCGGGGGCATGCTGGCCGTCATGAGCGGCCTGATGACCCTGGTCGTCGCCCTGGCCCTTGCGGGTATTTTCGGCTTCACGATGCTGGAGCGGGAGGTGAACGCCGAGGGGCCCCTGCAGAACGACAAGGTGGTGCTCATTCCACGCAACACCGGCACGAGCGCGATCGCGAGCATCCTGAAGGAAGAGGGTGTCATCAACCACCCGCTGCTGTTCGAGGCCTATGCGCTCATCAATCGCCAGCGCGGTCAGCTCAAGGCCGGCGAGTTCCAGTTCAAGGCCGGAACGAGCATCCAGGAAGCCATCGACACGC
>DASRWK010000201.1:0-3478 GCA_035776715.1 Microvirga sp. | reverse complement strand
GCTTGCTCTCCCTCGGTCCATGATCGGGGGGAGGATGGGGGCGCGGGGGCCGCCGGGCAACGGCCCCCTGCCCCGCTCACGCCGTCTCGCGGTAGATCTCGCGGCCTATCAGCATGCGGCGGATCTCGCTGGTGCCTGCGCCGATCTCATAGAGCTTCGCGTCGCGGAGCAAGCGGCCCGTCGGGTAATCGTTGATATAGCCGTTGCCGCCCAGGAGCTGGATGGCGTCGAGGGCACATTGCGTCGCCCGTTCGGCCGCATACAGGATTGCGCCCGCCGCATCCTCGCGGGTGGTCTCGCCCCGGTCGCACGCCTTGGCCACCGCATACACATAGGCCTTAGCGGCGTTCATGGTCACATACATGTCGGCGACCTTGCCCTGAACGAGCTGAAACTCGCCGATGGGCTGTCCGAACTGCCTGCGCTCGTGGACATAGGGCAACACCACGTCCATGCAGGCCTGCATGATGCCGAGCGGCCCGGCCGCGAGCACGGCGCGCTCGTAGTCCAGGCCCGACATGAGCACGCTCACGCCCTTGCCGACCTGCCCGAGCACGTTCTCCTCCGGCACCTCGCAATCCTCGAACACCAGCTCGCAGGTGTCCGAGCCGCGCATTCCGAGCTTGTCGAGCTTCTGGTGCGTGGAGAACCCCTTGAAGTCCTTCTCGATCAGGAAGGCCGTGATGCCGCGGGGGCCCGCCTCCGGATCGGTCTTGGCATAGACGACGAGGGTTTCGGCGATGGGGCCGTTGGTGATCCACATCTTGTTGCCGTTGAGTACATAGCGGTCGCCGCGCTTCTCGGCGCGGGTGCGCATGGAGACCACGTCCGAGCCGGAGCCGGGCTCCGACATGGCGAGCGCCCCCACATGCTCGCCGGAGATGAGCTTCGGCAGATAGCGGCGCTTCTGCTCGTCATTGCCGTTGCGGCGGATCTGGTTGACGCAGAGGTTCGAATGCGCCCCGTAGGAAAGGCCCACCGAAGCAGAGGCGCGGGAGACTTCCTCCATGGCGATCACGTGCTCGAGATAACCGAGGCCCGCGCCCCCGTATTCCTCCTCGACGGTGATGCCGTGAAGGCCGAGCTCGCCCATCTGCGGCCAGAGATCGCGCGGGAACTGGTTCGTCCGATCAATCTCGTCGGCGCGGGGCGCGATTTTCTCCTGCGCGAAGTCTCGCACGGTCTCGCGGATGGCCTCGGCGGTCTCGCCGAGATCGAAGTTGAAGGCTTTTGCGGCGTTCGGCAGCATCCTGAGGTCCTCCATCGCCCACTGGCGTCGGGTGCGCCGTGGTTCGCTTGTCGTTCTGCTATGATCCTGGACAGCAGTGCTGACCTTTTCAAGCGGGGAGGCTGAGGAAATTGGTCGAATGAGGCACGAATGGAAAACTCCCCTGCCTTGCGGAAGGGGAGCGTGAGGGGCGGGGAGGACGACGCCTTAATCGTCGATGCTGGCCGTCTGGACCGGGTCCAGGGGCTGGCAGCGCCCTTGGGGCACGAGCTTGCGGTAGTCACGCGGGTCGCAGGCGCTCTGGACGAACATCCGCCACTGGTTCTCGGTGCCGTAGAAGGTGTTGCGGTCCACGTCGCCTTTGATGCCCGGCACGCGGCCGGTGGTGGTGAACTGCCAGAACGTCCACCGCCGATTGGCATAGCGTTCGTGGGGTTCGGCCGCAGTGCTGCGGATCCAGAACGCATAATCGGTGAATTCCCCCTCCAGGATTTCCTTGTGGAAGGGGATATCGGTGTAGATGATGGGGCGCTTGCCCGTATGCGCTTCCATCTCCCTCAGCATGACCTCGATCATGGCGAGGGCTTGCTCGCGCGGAACCTTCTTCGGACAGTTCACGGAGTGACCGTTCCATTCCACGTCCAGCACCGGGGGGAGGGCGTCCGGGTCGGCCGGCACGTTCTTCTTGAACCACTCCGCCTGCTCATGGGCCGGGCGGCACCAGTACACGAAGTGATAGGCTCCGCGCGGAATGCCGGCCCTCTTCGCACCATGCCAGTTTTCCAGGAAGCGGCTGTCCACATGGTCGCCGCCCTCGGTCGCCTTGATGAAGGCGAATTTCGTGCCCGCCTTGCGCAGGGACGCCCAGTCGACTTCGCCCTGCCATTTTGAGATGTCCACCCCATGAATCGGCAGGCGATGGGCCTTGGCCACGCCATGATGAGGACGGGCATCGCTCTTCATCGGATAGCGGCTGGCGGAAGGCGCAATCGCGCAGGAGGCCAGACTGAAGGCGACGGCAGTCAGGGTGCCGAACCGGGCGACCCGAAGGAACGTCGTCAGACCGGAGCTTTTGGAGCGGCTGGAGGAACGGCGGCGTGTCTTCATCGGGCTATCTGTAATGAACGCAGAACTTGATCGCATCAGGGATGCCCGAAACGGGTTAACATCCTCCTTACGATCAAATTCCCGCAACTACATTACAGATTAAACCAAAGCGTCGCTATTCCCAAGAAGGAGAAGAAGCCCACGATATCGGTGATCGTGGTCACGAAGGGCCCGGAGGAGACGGCGGGGTCTACCCCCAGACGGTTGAGGGTCAAGGGTACGAAGATGCCGCCCAGGGCCGCAAAGGTGAGCACGGTGATGAGCGCGAGGCCGATCACCATCCCGATTTCGGGGGATTGGAACCAAAGCGCGGCGACGCTCCCGAGAATGAGAGCGAAGACGATACCGTTGAGGAGGCCGACGGCGGCTTCGCGCATGATGATCCGCCAAGCATTCGAGCGGCCGAGATCGCGGGTGGCCAGAGCCCGGACGGTCACCGTCATGGTCTGCGTGCCCGCGTTGCCGCCCATCGAGGCGACAATGGGCATGAGGATGGCCAGCGCCACCATGCTTTGAATGGAATGCTCGAAGACCCGGATGACGCCCGCCGCGAGGAAGGCCGTGCACATGTTGGCGAAGAGCCAGGGAAAGCGGCTGCGCTGCGTGTACAGAATCGTGTCCGAGAGCTCCTCGTCCGGCTTCACGCCGCCGAGCTGCTTGATGTCGGCATCGGCCTCTTCTTCCAGCACGTCGACGATGTCGTCCACCAGGATCACGCCGACGAGGCGGTTTTCGGCGTCCACCACGGCGGAGGAGACCAGATTGAAACGCTCGAAGAGGCGGGCGACCTCCTCCTGATGCTCGGTGGCCTCCACCCGGTCCGGCTCGTCGTCCATGATCTCCTGGATCGTGACGGGGCGCTTGGAGCGCAGGAGGCGATCGAGTGCGACGGCTCCGAGAAGATGTCCCGCCGGATCGATCACGAAGATCTCGTAGAACGTCTCGGGCAGGTCCGCCGTCTCGCGCATGAAGTCGATGGTCTGCCCCACCGTCCAGAAGGGCGGCACGGCGATGAACTCGGTCTGCATGCGCCGGCCGGCGCTGTCTTCCGGATAGTCGAGGGAGCGCTGGAGCGCGACGCGCTCCATGGCAGGAAGCCGTTCGAGAACCTCGGCCTTTTCTTCGTCCGGGAGGCTCTCGAGA
>DASRWK010000200.1:0-3821 GCA_035776715.1 Microvirga sp. | reverse complement strand
CGTCTGCCCGTCTTCCGTGACAGTGGAGATATAGCCGCGTACCCGGTAGCGGGCGTCATCGCTGGAGCCGACAAGCTCGACCCTGCGCTCGGAGGCCGCGGTGGCAAGTTCTCCGAGGAGAGCCGCCTGGACCGGGGCGGGGGCGCCGTCGATGCTCTCCACAGCCACCGGGACGCCCTCCGGCGAGCCGCTCAGGAGGGAGCCCTGGCAGGCGCCAAGAACCATCGTCATCGCAATCGCTGCAAGCTGCCCCCAACGTTTCGTCCCGGCCATGAAGGCTCCCGTTCTTTGTTCTGGTAACGAAATGTTAACCGTAACGGGGGGCGCCGTCCAGATCAGCCAAGCTTGCGGAAGCGGAGGAAGACGGCTTCGAGAGCCAGGGCGAGGAGGCCTGCGGCGAGACCCCAGAACGCGGAGCCGATGCCGGAGAGAGTGATGCCGGAGGCCGTCACGGCAAGCGTCAGCACCGCGGGGAACCGCTTGGTCTCCTCGGAAAGAGCGGATCCAAGGGCGCCTGCGAAAGCCCCCATGAGGGCAAGGCCCGCAACGGTCCTGATGAGTTCCGGCGGCAGGGCGGCGATCAGGCCGATGAGCGCCGCGCTGAAGGCCGCGAAGGCCAGATAGCTCAACGTATAGAATGGCCCGACCATCCAGCGCTTGCCTGGATCGGGATGCGTGTCGGGCCCGGTGCAGATGGCCGCCGAGATCGCCGCCAGATTGCTGGTATGGGCTCCGAACAGGGCCGTGACCATGGAGGCGAGACCCGTCACTGCGAGGATCGGGCGGGTCGGAGGCGCGTAGCCGGAGGCGCGCAACACGGCGAAGCCCGGCAGGTTCTGGGAGGCCATCGTGACCAGAAACAGGGGCAGGCCCAGGCCGACGAGGGCCGCCGGCTCGAAGGTCGGCGCAATGAAGGTGAGGGTCGAGAGGCTGAAATCGGACGAGACCGGGCGGGCCAGTCCGCCGCCGAAGGCCATTCCGAGGCCCACGAAGAGCACAGCCAGCACCGCGAGCGCGGGGTTGAGCAATCTGGCCACGAGGAACAGGGCGACCAGCGGCAGTACGAGACCGGGCGCTGCCTGGGCGCTCTCGAAGACGGCCATCACGAAGCGGATCAGGACGCCCGCCAGCATGGCGGCGGCGATCGAGGTCGGGATCTTCTCGATGAGCCGTCCGAACGGCTTGATGAAAGCCGCCAGCAGAATGAGGAAGCCGGCCATCAGAAAGCAGCCGACGGCCGCGTGAACGGAAATGCCGCTGGATGCCGCGATCAGCGCGGCGCCGGGCGTCGACCAGGCGGTGACCACCGGCATGCGGTAGCGGACGCTCAGATAGCCGCTCGTGGCGGCCATGGACAGGCACAGAGCAGCGACCCAGGACGAGGTCTGCGCCGCATCCGCCCCTACGGCCTGCGCCGCCGCGATGATGATGGCGATCGTGCTGCCGAAGCCCACAAGGGCCGCGACGACGGCTGATGTGATGATCGACACGCGCATGCGAGGCTCCGGACAGGGGGGTAGGCTTAGCCGTTTATCCCGAATGGGATGCCTGCGCCAGTTCGCTAGCGCAATGAGCGGAAAAGCGGACCCGGTTTTTTTCGCATCAACGATGCGCCGCCCTATGAAGGGAGCATCGGAGCCAAAAATCGGGGACGCTTTTGGGTCCCGCGCTCTAGCCGCACTTTCCCCGGGAGCGGCCAGCGCTTAAATCTCCTCCATGAGTCGCAACACCTATAACGACGTTCCGCCTGACATCCTGGACAACGAGGAGGACGAGGACACCGTAGCCGTGGAAAGCGGTTCGGATGTCGAGTTCGACCTGGAGGCGAATCCCAGCTCCGTCCAGCGGGGCACGGAGGTCATCCGCCGGTTCTGGACGACGCTGCCCAACGGGCCGGGCGTCTATCGCATGTTCGATGCGAAAGGCGACGTGCTCTATATCGGCAAGGCGAAGAACCTGAAGAACCGCGTGGGCTCCTATGCGCGGGGCCAGGCGCATTCCAACCGCATTGCCCGCATGATCGCCGAGACCTCCTCGATGGAGTTTGTCACCACGGCGACCGAGACCGAGGCGCTGCTGCTCGAGGCCAACCTCATCAAGCAGCTCAAGCCCCGCTACAACGTGCTCCTGCGGGACGACAAGTCTCTGCCCTACATCCTGCTCACCGCCGATCATGCGGCCCCGCAGCTCGTGAAGCACCGCGGTGCGCGCAAGCGCAAGGGCGACTACTACGGCCCCTTTGCGAGCGTGTGGGCGGTCAACCGCACCATCAACGCCCTGCAGCGTGCGTTCCTCCTGCGCTCGTGCAACGACAGCTATTTCGAGAACCGCACGCGACCCTGCCTGCTGTACCAGATCAAGCGCTGCTCGGGTCCCTGCACCAACGAGATTCCGCCCGAGGAATATGCCTCGCTGGTGGACGAGGCGCGCGCCTTTCTGTCCGGCAAGTCGAATGCCGTGAAGCAGCGTATCACCGAGGAGATGCAGCAGGCGGCGGAGGAGCTCGAGTTCGAGCGGGCCGCGCGCTGCCGCGACAGGCTCGCCGCGCTCTCCGCGATCCAGGGCGTGCAGGGAATCAACACGCAATCGGTGGAAGAGGCCGACGTGTTCGCCCTCGACGAACAGGCGGGACAGTTCTGCGTGGAGGTGTTCTTCTTCCGCAACTGGCAGAACTGGGGTAATCGCGCCTACTTTCCGAAGGCCGACAAATCCATGACGCCCGATGAGGTGCTCGGGTCCTTCCTGGCGCAGTTCTACGACGACAAGCCCGCGCCGCGCCTGATCCTGCTCTCACATGAGATCGAGGACGCGGAGCTGATGGCGGCGGCGCTCTCTACCAAGGGTGAGACGCGCGTGGAAATTCACGCGCCGCAGCGCGGCGAGCGCCGCCAGCTCATCGATTACGTGCTGCGCAACGCCAAGGAGGCCCTCGGTCGGCGCCTGGCCGACACGGCCTCTCAGCAGAAGCTGCTCATCTCGCTGGGCCAGGCCTTCGGCATGAACCGGACGCCGAGGCGGGTCGAGATCTACGACAACTCGCACATCATGGGCACCAATGCGGTGGGCGCGATGGTGGTGGCGGGGGCGAACGGCTTCATGAAACAGCATTACCGCACCTTCAACATGAAGTCGGAAGACCTGAAGCCCGGCGACGATTACGGCATGATGCGCGAGATGCTGCAGCGGCGCTTCGCGCGGCTCGTGAAGGAGGAGCCGAGGACGCCCGACCAGCAGCCGGATGCGGACAGCCCCTCCGGTTCGGACGATGCCTTTCCCGCTTGGCCCGACCTCGTTCTCATCGACGGTGGCAAGGGCCAGCTCGAAGCCGCCCGCCAGGCCATGGCGGAGGTCGGCGTGGGCGAGGACGACGTGACCCTCGTCGGCATCGCCAAGGGGCGCGACCGGGACGCGGGCCGCGAAACCTTCTTCAAGCCGGGCCAGCCCCCGTTCAAGCTCCCGCCCCGCGACCCGGCGCTCTATTTCGTCCAGCGCCTGCGGGACGAGGCGCATCGGTTCGCCATCGGTACCCACCGGGCCAAGCGCAAGCGCGAGCTGGTCAAGAACCCGCTCGATGAGATTCCCGGCATCGGACCCACTCGCAAACGGGCGTTGCTGCACCATTTCGGGACCGTGAAGGCGATCCAGCGCGCCGCGCTCGAGGACCTCATGCGGGCCCCGGGCGTCAACGCCGCCACGGCGCGGGCCGTGTACGACTTCTTCCACGAACGGGGGTGAGGCCAAACTCCCTCTCCCCGTCGGACGGCGAGAGGGGAGAGGATCCGCCCATCGAGGTTGACGCCCCCCACCCGGGCATGTTTCCT
>DASRWK010000199.1:0-7236 GCA_035776715.1 Microvirga sp. | reverse complement strand
TTCAGGGGCTTGTTGGGATCGTCCTCTTCCTCGCCTTCAGCGTCCGGATCGGGGAAGTGGGGCATCAGGGATTCGAAGAGGTCCGCCATGCCCTCCCCGTGCTCGGCGGAGAGCGGCACCGGCTCGCCGAGCCCCAGCGAGAAGGCGTCGTAGGCCCCGGCCATTCCCGCGCCGCCCTCGGCCTTGTTGGCGATGAGGATCACGGGCTTGCCGGAGCGGCGCACCATCTCGGCGAAGGGCCTGTCGGCGGGCAGCACGCCCACGCGCGCATCGACCACGAAGAGGATGACGTCCGCATCCTCGATGGCGGCTTCGGTCTGGGCGCGCATGCGGCCCAGGAGCGACTCCTCCGTCGCCTCCTCCAGCCCGGCGGTGTCGATGATCCGGAATTCCAGGTCGCCGAGACGCGCCTCGCCCTCGCGCCGGTCGCGGGTCACGCCCGGACGGTCGTCGACGAGCGCGAGCTTCTTGCCCACGAGGCGGTTGAAGAGAGTCGACTTGCCGACATTCGGCCGCCCGACAATGGCGACGGTGGGCGTCATGTCCCTGATGCTCCGCCTTTACTGAGTCACTTGAACGGGGCCACCCGCCACGAGAGCGGTGTAGACGGCAAGCCGCTGCCGCAGGGCGGGGGGCGTCTCACGGTCGGCCGCGATCTGGTCGAACCAGCGCCCGGCGTAATCCATGTCGCCTGCCTTAAGGCCCGACAACCCCAAGAGTTCCCTTGCGGAATGCCGCCACGCATTGCCGGGGGCGGCCATGGGCTCGACAACCTGGCGGATCTGGGCCGGATCGGCGGGGTCGAGGCGCAGCCAGGCGGCGCGCAGACGGGCCAGATCCTTCCAGAGCGGCGCCACGCCCGCATCATTGGCCAGGGCATCATAGGCGGCGGCACCCTGTTCGGCGTTCTGCTGGCCCTGCTCGGCGGCCAGCCGGAAGCGGGCGAGCAGGCTGTAGCCGGTGTCGCCGTCCTTCGCGAGCGCCTCCAGGGCGGCTTCTGCCTCCTGCGGCTTGTTCTCACCGGAAAGCCTCAGGGCGTCCTCGAAGCGGCTCGCAGCGGCCTGCGCGCGGGTCTGCTGAACATGCTCCCAAAAGCGCCAGCCGCCGACGCCGCCCACGACGAGGACCACGACGGCGATGATGACACCGCTATAGCGCGCCCATATCTTCGCCAGCTGGTCGCGGCGGTATTCCTCGTCGACTTCGCGAATGAACTCGTCGTTACGGTTCGTGGCCATCGTCCTCATGCGGCCGAGGGGCCGCCTCCTTGAATAGAAGTGGGTCGCCTAGCATACACCCCCGCGCAAGGCGAGAGGTTTCCGGACGTTTCCTCGGCAAGAGGCTTCCTGGGCAGGAGGCTTCACGCTCTCGCGGGCAGGACGGGCACGCCGATCAGGAGCGGATGGAGCCAGAGCACGAAGGCCACATAGACGGCCCCTCCTATGACAATGGCCAGAATGTCGTTGCGCCAGCCCGCGGGCGCGGCCGTGCCGCCATGCTGGGCCGCCACGTCCCGGCGCTTCACGCTGATGCGGGCCACGACCGCCCACGCCAGAATGGCCCCGAAGAGCAGGATGGAGCCAAGATCCCCGTTGGCGAGAAGATGCGCCAGGGCCCAGATCTTCACCCCCGCCAGCATGGGATGTTTGAGGCGCTGCTTGATGCGGCCCGGAAGATAAGCCGCCGCGATGCAGATGAAGGAGACGAGAACCAGCAGGAGCGCCAGGTGCCGTGTCCAGACCGGCGGATCCCAGACCGGGATGTAGCCATTCGCACGGTACTGACCGTAACCGATGGCGATCAGGACGATTCCCGCAAGGGACAGGAGCGAATAGAGCCCCTTGAACGGCCCGGGCCCGATGCGGCCGATCAATGCCGCGCGCGGCCCCCGCGCCATGCTGAAGGAATGGGTGCCGAGAAACAGGATGAGGCCCAGAAAAAGCAGCGTCACGGTCGATCTCCGAAAGGAATAGGAAATTATAGCCGCGCCTGCCCGCACTGACTACGCGGCTCCCGCCCTTCCCTGGCGGCATAATCCCACCGGGAGGGCTGCATTCCCACGCGGCAAGTTTCCGATTGCCGACAAATCCCTGTCACGCCTAAACTTTTAACATCAGGTATCTTGCAGCACGAAAATTTCCCGGGTACTGACCCGGGCAAACTTCACCATAGACTAAGGCGGCATGGTTCGGCGGTTGCAAACCGGTTAGCTAGGCCGTCGACTTCAACCATAAACCGCTCAAAGGGGGAGGCAGAAGGTGACGGCGCTCATCAAGCTTTCTCGTGTCATCGACGCGATCAACGAACGCGTCGGCAAATTCGCGGCCTGGGCCATCGTGGTGGCCATCCTGGTTTCCGCCATCAATGCCATCATCCGCCGGTTCTTCGGCGTTTCCTCCAACGCGTGGCTGGAGCTGCAATGGTACCTGTTCGGGGCCGTGTTCATGCTCTGCGCCGCCTGGACGCTGATCGCGAACGAGCATATCCGCATCGACATCGTCTCCAGCCGCCTGTCCAAGCGCAGCCGCGACTGGATCGACATCGTCGGCCACGTCTTCTTCCTGCTGCCCTTCGTGGCCCTGATGCTGTGGCTCTCGATCCCGTATTTCGAGAAGTCCTATGCGTCCGGCGAGGTCTCCTCCAATGCGGGCGGCCTTCTGATCTGGCCGGCGAAGGGGCTGATCCTCCTCGGCTTCATTTCCATGTTCTTCCAGTGGATGAGCGAGCTCATCAAGCGCGTCGCCATCATGCAGGGCCGGATGGAAGACGTGCATGACCACAGCGGGCATGCGTCAGCCGAAGCGGAGGCCGCGCGCCTCATGTCCGGCATCGCGGCCGAAACCGAACCTCCGGGAAACAGCAGCCGCTGACCCCCGCCCTGCCCTGATTCTCGGAGTTTCCTTCCATGGCTGCTTTCGTTGCCCAGAACCTCGCGCCGATCATGTTCGCGGCGTTGGTGGTCTTCCTTCTCCTCGGCTACCCGGTCGCCTTCGCACTCGCGGCCAACGGCCTTCTCTTCTTCTTCATCGCGGTGGAACTCGCACCTCTGGCCCCGGAGACCATCAATCTCTCCTGGCCGCTGCTCCAAGCCCTGCCCGACCGCGTCTTCGGCACCATGTCGAACGAGGTGCTGCTCGCGATCCCGTTCTTCACCTTCATGGGGCTGATTCTCGAGCGCTCCGGGATGGCGGAGGACCTTCTCGACACCATCGGCCAGCTCTTCGGCCCGGTGCGCGGCGGTCTCGCCTATGCGGTGGTCTTCGTGGGCGCGCTGCTCGCCGCCACGACCGGCGTCGTGGCCGCCTCCGTGATCTCGATGGGTCTGATCTCGCTGCCGATCATGCTTCGCTACGGCTATGACAGGCGCCTCGCCACGGGCATCATCGCGGCTTCGGGTACGCTCGCCCAGATCATCCCGCCCTCGCTCGTGCTGATCGTCATGGCGGATCAGCTCGGCCGTTCGGTCGGCGACATGTACGAGGGCGCGTTCCTGCCCGGCCTGATCCTGTCGAGCCTTTACGCCGGATACATCTTCCTCGCTTCGATGATCAACCCGAAGGCGGCTCCCGGCCTCCCCCTGGAGGCGGTCGGATACCGGGAGCCCAACGGCTCGCGCGGCGTCTGGCAGCTCGGCGTCCTCGTCGTCTTCTCCGGCTTCGTGGGCTATTACGTGCTGTCGCAGACCGACACCAAGGCGGGCGCGGACTTCGTGATCCTCACGATCTGCGTGGCGACCGTTGTGGCGCTCATCTGTGCGCTCATGAACAGGATGCTCGGCGCGAAGCGCATCGCGATCTCGGCGGTTCTCGTGGCCGCTTTCGCGGGCCTCTACTACGTGCTGCACAGCCAGGGCCATGAAGGATTCGCGCTCACCATGGAGATGGTGCTCGCAGGCGCGATCTACGCCCTCGCCGTCGGACTCATCGAGCGCTTCACGGGCCTTCGTCTCATGTCGAACATGGCCCAGCAGGTCACCTTCGTCATGGTGCCCCCGCTGCTGCTCATCTTCCTCGTGCTCGGCACCATCTTCATCGGCCTTGCCACGCCGACGGAAGGCGGCGCCATGGGTGCACTCGGCGCGGTGATCCTCGCCGCGGTCAAGCGCAGGCTCGACAACAACCCGAACCGCTTCAACTTCTCGATTCTCCGTCAGGCGACGGAATCGACGGCGAAGCTCTCGGCCTTCGTGCTCTTCATCCTGATCGGCGCCCGCGTGTTCTCGCTCACCTTCTACGGCGTGAACGGCCATATCTGGGTCGAGCATCTCCTGACGTCCCTGCCGGGCGGTCAGGTGGGCTTCCTGATCGTCGTCAACGTCATGGTCTTCCTGCTGGCCTTCTTCCTCGATTTCTTCGAGCTGGCCTTCATCGTGATCCCGCTGCTCGGACCCGCGGCCGAGAAGCTGGGCATCGACCTGATCTGGTTCGGCGTGATGATGGGCGTGAACATGCAGACCTCGTTCATGCACCCGCCCTTCGGCTTCGCCCTGTTCTTCCTGCGCTCGGTGGCCCCCAAGCAGCCCTATACCGACAAGGTCACGGGCAAGCGCATGGAGCCGGTCACCACTGGGCAGATCTACTGGGGATCCGTACCGTTCGTGGTGATTCAGCTGATCATGGTTGCGATCGTCGTCCTGTTCCCGCAGATCGTGACACACTACAAATCCGTCGGCCCGGCTGTCGATCCGGCCGCCGTGCAGAAGAAGCTCGACGAGCTGCTGGTGCCGGGCCTCGGCATCCCCGGCGGCGATCCGGGCGGGCTCCCCGGCCTGAACTTCGACGAGCCGCCGAAGATCGAGTAAGGCGGCATCGGCGACAAGCGATAAAGGCGGGTCTTCGGGCCCGCCTTTTTTGTCGATGCGCCGGACAACGTCTCTCACCTCGTCGTCATCGGCCTTGTGCCGGTGATTCCGATGCGTTGAGCCCGCGCCACTCCAAAAGAAATGGCCGGGACGGGCCCGGCCATGACGAAGAGTACAATTCCCGAGAGGCTTTCCGCTCTACCCGACCGCTTCCTCGTATTGCTCGGGCTTGAACCCTACGAGGATGCGCCTGCCGAGATCGAGCACGGGGCGCTTGATCATCGAGGGTTGGCCGAGCATGAGGGCGATGGCCTTATCCTCGTCGAGCCCGGCCTTGTCGGCTTCGGGGAGCTTGCGGAAGGTCGTGCCGGCCCGGTTGAGAAGCGCCTCCCAACCGGCCTCGCGCGCCCAGCCCTCGAGCCGCGCGCGGTCGATGCCCTCGATCTTGTAGTCGTGGAAGGTGTAGGGGACGCCTTTGGCATCGAGCCAGGCGCGCGCCTTCTTCATCGTATCGCAGTTCTTGATGCCGTAGAGCGTGACGCTCTCCTTCGAAGCCATCCTTGTCTCACTCCCACTCGATGGTGCCCGGCGGCTTCGACGTGATGTCGTAGGTCACCCGGTTGATGCCCTTCACCTCGTTGATGATGCGGGTGGCGACGCGGCCGAGGAACGTCATGTCGAAGGGGTAGAAATCCGCCGTCATGCCGTCGATCGAGGTCACGGCGCGAAGCGCGCAGACATGGTCGTAGGTACGCGCGTCGCCCATCACGCCCACGGTCTTGACCGGGAGCAGCACGGCGAAGGCCTGCCAGATCTCGTCGTAGAGGCCCGCGTTGCGGATCTCCTCCAGGTAGATCGCATCGGCCTTGCGCAGGATGTCGAGCTTCTCGCGGGTGATCTCCCCGGGAACGCGGATGGCGAGGCCCGGGCCCGGGAACGGGTGACGGCCGACGAAGGCGTCCGGCAGGCCGAGCTCGCGGCCGAGCAGACGCACCTCGTCCTTGAACAACTCGCGGAGAGGCTCGACGAGCTTCATCTTCATGCGTTCGGGCAGGCCGCCCACATTGTGATGGCTCTTGATAGTGACGGAGGGGCCGCCGGTGAAGGACACACTCTCGATCACGTCCGGATAGAGCGTGCCTTGAGCCAGGAAGTCGGCGCCGCCGATCTTCTTGGCCTCCTCGTCGAACACGTCGATGAAAAGCCGGCCGATGGTCTTGCGCTTCACCTCCGGGTCGGACACGCCTTCCAGCGCACCGATGAAGAGATCCTGCGCCTGAACGTGGACGAGCGGGATATTGTAGTGGTCCCGGAAGAGGCTCACCACCTGCGCGGCTTCCGATGCGCGCAGCAGGCCGTGGTCCACGAACACGCAGGTGAGCTGGTCGCCGATGGCCTCGTGGATGAGAACCGCCGCCACGGCCGAATCGACGCCGCCCGACAGGCCGCAGATCACGCGGCCGGAGCCGACCTGGGCGCGGATGCGCTCGATGGCCTCCTCCCGGAAGGCCTTCATGGTCCAGTCGCCCTTGCAGCCTGCGATGTCGCGCACGAAGTTGCGAATCAGCTGCGCGCCCTGCGGCGTGTGCACCACCTCGGGATGGAACTGCACGCCGTAGAACCTGTGCTCCTCGTCCGCCACGACCGCGAAGGGCGCGTTCTCGGAGGCGGCCAGCACCTCGAAGCCCTCCGGCAGCTTGGTCACCCGGTCGCCGTGGCTCATCCATACCGGATATTTCTTGCCGACCTGCCAGACGCCCTGGAAGAGCGGGCTTTCCGTGAGGACCTCGACCTCCGCCCGGCCGAATTCAGAGTGATGCCCGCCCTCGACCTGACCGCCGAGCTGCGCCGCCATCGTCTGCTGCCCGTAGCAGATGCCGAAGACCGGAAGCCCCGCCTCGAACAGCTCCTTGGGCGCCCGGGGAGAGGCGTCGGTCGTCACGGATTCAGGGCCGCCGGACAGGATCACGCCCTTGGGCTTCATGGTCCGGATGGCTTCGGCCGCCTTCTGAAACGGGACGACCTCCGAATAGACGCCGTCCTCGCGAACCCGGCGGGCTATGAGCTGGGTTACCTGAGAACCGAAATCGACGATGAGGATCTTGTCGTGGGACTGGGCCATTTTGTTTCACTACGGGTAGGAGGGGCATGTCTCGGCAATGGATCGTGTAAGGTGCTTTACCCTCATCCCTGCCGAGGTGTCATGCCCTTTGAAGGACTGCCATGGCGCGTTACGCTTTTATAACGCTTTTCTCAACACTCGGGCCCTCTATCAGGTCCGGGAGTTCCCGAAGGACATTCGCCGAGACGGACGCCGAAGCGGCGGGTTTTCAGGACGCTCCTGACACTCATCGCCTCTTCAGGCACGAGACGAAGAATCCGTCCGTGCCGGTCTTTCCGGGCGTCAGCTGAAGACCGTGTCTGGTCACGCGAAC
>DASRWK010000198.1:0-6382 GCA_035776715.1 Microvirga sp. | reverse complement strand
CGCCGCGCGCGATCCGGGCTTCATGGAAGAGCTGTTCTCCGAGGACATGCTGGGCGACGACCTGGAGGCTTGGCTGGCGGAATCGTCCCTCATGAAGCGCACCTTCCGCCAATGCGCAGTCATCGCGGGCCTCATCGAGCGCCGCTTCCCGGGGGAGCAGAAGACCGGGCGGCAGGTCACGATCTCCACGGATCTCGTCTACGACGTGCTGCGCAAGCACGAGCCTGCTCACGTGCTCCTGCGCACCGCCCGGGCGGATGCGGCAACGGGACTCCTGGACGTGAGGCGCCTCGGCATGATGCTTCAGCGCATCCGGGGGCGAATCATCCACAAACCGCTCGATCGGGTTTCTCCCTTAAGCGTGTCCGTCATGCTGGAGATCGGCCGTGAGCGCGTCTATAGCGACAATGCGGACGAGATCCTGGCCGAGGCGGAAGCGGCGCTTCTCGACGAGGCATTGGCGTGACGGCTTTGCGAAAGAACAAACGGACAACCCACGAAATCGAGCTGGCGGGACAATTGGCTCTCCTGGACCTCTCCGGAGGCCTGTATCTGCCTGCGCACGATGCTCTGCTCGTGGCCGACCTGCATTTCGAGAAGGGCTCCTCCTTCGCGCGCCGGGGCATGATGCTGCCGCCCTATGACACGCGCGAGACCCTGGATGCCTTGGTCGACGTGGTGTCGCGCCTCAACCCGCGCGTCGTCGTCGCGCTCGGCGACAGCTTTCACGATATCGGCGGGCCTGAACGGCTTGGCGACGAGGAGCGCTCGACCTTGGGCGGGGTTCAGGCCGGGCGCGACTGGATCTGGGTGACGGGCAATCACGACCGCATCCTGCCCGAAAGCATTGGCGGCGAGATCGTGGACGAGATGACGCTGGGCTCTCTCACCCTGCGCCACGAACCGGCGGCGGGTGAACAGAAAGAGATTGCAGGGCATCTGCATCCTGTAGGCAAGGTCGTGATGCGTGGGCGCGCGACGCGCCGCCGCTGTTTCCTGACCGACGGGAGGCGCTGCATCATGCCGGCGCTCGGCGCCTATGCGGGTGGACTCAATGCCTGCGACTCCGCCTTCAAGCCGCTCTTCCCGAACGGTTTCACCGCCCATCTCATCGGAACCGAACGCATCTTCGCCATCGCGAAGTCGATGCTGTGCCGGGACTAGGAAATCAGTCCCGTCTGAAGATCACGCTGGCGATCCAGCCGAAGGCGACGGCGAGCAAGGCGGTGGCGAGGCCGTAAAGGAGCGACCAGTCCCGGGCGATGGAGCCGACCTGTTCCTCGAAACCGGTCTTGACCAGTTCGAAATGGGTGATCGTGCTCGCCAGGATCACCGTGTCGGCGAAGAGGATGACCTGCACATCGTACTCGCCCGGCGGGGCCGTCGCGGGAAGCGGGATGTTGGCCCGGAATATATCCGGCGTCAGGAAGGTCACCCCGCGTTCTTCCTCCAGATACAGCCCCTCCTGCGCCCTGAGGCGATAGAGCGCCTCGCGGAACTCCTTGTCGGCGCCCCCTCCACGCTCATTGGTGAAATCCGGTGCATTGATGATGGCTCTCAGCCCGATCTTCTGGCGCTGGCGCAGCTGAACGCTGGTGATCTCCTCGATCGGCTTTGATGTCAGGACGCTCAAGTAAGCCGGTGCTTCCGGAAATTTCTGCTGTTCCCGATTGATCCAGATCGGCCCGATCTGCTGCTTCTCGCGCACGGTGAGCAATTGCCGAGGCCCTCGAACCGTGACGACCACGTCGTATGCCGTGGCGCGGGCGATGGTTTGCGCATCCCGCTCGATGGCGCCGAACACGGCAATGGACGTGCCCGTGTAGTTCGAGGTGATGAGAACGCGATGATTCGACAGGGACGTGATCAGGGTCTCCGCCGCGGCGGAGGTCGCGCAGGCAAATGCAATCAGGACAATGCCGAGAAGTCTCACTGGCGTCGCTCCTGAACGGTGAGCGAGAACGGCTCCTCGGGCTGAACGACGAGTTCGAGCGCAAAGCGAAGGCCCACGGCGAGCAGCAGGATGGCCAGAAGAAAACGGAACAGCTCCGCCCTCAGGTTCCGGCCCATGCGGGCACCGAACTGGGCGCCGAACACGCCACCGATGATCAGCAGGATCGCGAGCACCATGTCGACGGCCTGGTTCATCACCGCATGAAGGATGAGGGCAACGAGAGTCGTGCAGACGATCTGGAATTGCGATGTCCCTACGACCACGTTGGTGGGAACACGGAAGATATAGAGGAGCGCCGGCACCACGATGAAGCCGCCGCCGATTCCGAGAAGAGCGCCTGCGAAGCCTATGAAGAGCGAGAGAAGCAGGATCGGGATAACGCTCACATAGAGCTTGGAGCGATAGAAGCGCATCCGCAGCGGCCAACCCAGATAGGAGGCATGCTCGCCGGCCTGTCGACGCAGGCGGACCGCGCCGCCGCGCCGCTTCGTCCAGAACTCGCGGATGCTCTCCTTGAGCATCAGGCTTCCGACGACGGTAAAGAGAGTCACGTAGGACATGACGATCACGAGATCGAGTTGTCCCGCTCGTCTAGCGGCGGCGAAGAACCAGACGCCTAGTGCCGATCCTATGAAGCCTCCGGCGACGAGGATCGCGCCGAGCTTGTGATCGAGCGCTTTGCGCCGGATCGCGCCGAGCACGCTCGTGGTCGAGGAGGCCACGATCTGGGCCGATTGCGTCGCAACGGCCACCGCCGGAGGGATGCCGATGAAAATAAGGAGCGGAGTCATCAAAAACCCGCCGCCGATCCCGAAAAGGCCCGAGATGAAGCCGACTGCTGCGCCCATCCCGAGGATGAGAAGAACGCTTACGGGCATTTCAGCGATCGGCAGATAGATTTGCAATCCGGATCCCCTTGGCCGGTGCAGCCACGGCTTGGTTACATTGATGCGCGGAGCGGTTTAAAGGACAAGCGATGAACGTAAGCTGACCGCTTTGGGTTCAACCATCAACTTCCGTGCCTCGGGTTGCACCCAATGCCGCTGTCCGCCCGCTTGCAGGGGGAGGAGCCTCGTTGGCGACGGGATCGGCGGGTCGGGCACGCCACTGCTCGATGGCGGCCTGCACCGTCTTCAGCTCGGCGGCACTCAGACGTCCGGCGAGTTCATCGCGCTTCTTGGCGGCCTCGGCATCCTCTTGGGTCGCGGCGAGGGCAAGCCACATGTAGGCTTTGACGAGGTCCTGCTTGGTTCCGATGCCTCGGGCGAGGAGAACGCCCACATTGAACTGGCTGTCCTTGAGGCCGGCCTCGGCGGCCTCGCTGTACCATCGGAAAGCGGACGCGTAGTCAGGCTTGCCGTTCAAGCCCGAAGCGAGAAGTGTGGCGAGGTTGTGCATGGCACGGATATTACCGCCCTGCGCCGCCCGCTCGTACCACGTGGCCGCCTGTTTCGTATCGCGCCCGATGCCGATGCCTTTCTCCAGCAGCATAGCGAGTCTTTCCTGCGCCGGAGGAAGACCGGCCTGGGCCGCGCGCTCATACAGGTGGACGGCCAAGGCCACGTCCTGCGGAATGCCGCGCCCTTCGAAAGCCCGGGAGGCGATTTCGTAGATCGCCGCCGCATCGCCCGCCGACGCCGCCTCCCGCAACGCGGCCGGAACGAGGGCCGGCATATTGCCCACGGTCGCTGGATCGACGAGGAATTTCGATGCTGCGGTCGTAGCGGGCGTGGAAACGGCGGGTTCCGCTGGTGTGGCCAGGCTCGACGGCTGGAAAAGGTTCATCTTGTCCGCAGGTGCGGTGATGCTTCCCGTTTCGTTGGCTTCCGCAAGAGGGTGTGCGTCGACAATGAGACCCTGTTGCGGATTGCTGCCGGATCCGATCAGCGAGAGCGGGGAGGGGACGTGACCGCTTGTCACGACGTGTGCGGTTCCCGTCGCCAAGATCACGAAGCCGAGGCCGAACAGAAGCGAGCGGCGATGCGCATCGAGCCTTCGGCGGATGCGCTCCATGAGCGGGATCAGGGAGTCAGATGTGGGTTCGTCCGCATCGTAGGTCTCGACCCTGCCGGCGAGCTCTTCCCCTTCCTCCGCTGTGCTGGGTGCGGATGCTGCCTGATCGGCCTGCGCGGCGCGACGAGCAGCCGCGATGAAGCTGGCGCGCACATGGCCGAGATCCGCCTCGTCGGCGGTATTCATCGCGATCCCGGAAGTTACTGGTTCCGCATTCAGGCCGGGACGCGCTGCGGCAACATCTTCCGTCTGGGAGAGGGTGACGGCGTGGAGGCGGCGCACGGCCGCTTCCAGGCGATCGGCAGGGGGCATCTGTCCAGGGGATACATCGCGGAGGGCGTGGGAGACGGAGCCGGATTGATGCGCGGTCGTCCCCTGTTCCGTGAGTCGGGAAACGAGCGTCTCCAGAGCGCCGTGGACCGTACGCAGCGTCTCCTGCGTTTTCCTGTCGGCGCGGATCTGCAAGGCCTTCAGCTCCACGAAGCCTTGCTTCAGGGCATCGAGATCGGCGGCATCGGGGAAGTTCCCCTGAAAATCCTGCAACGCTGCCTTCGCGGCACGTTCGGCGATATCGGCCGCGTCGTCCTGAAGTTTGCGGAGATGGGCCGTGGCATCATCGAGAATTTTCTGCAGGGGTTCGTCGGATTTCTGTGCCAGCCGCTCCGCAAGGGAGGCGATCTGCTCCTCGAGCGCATCCAGGCTCAATGGCTTGGGCGAAACCCGATCGAGTTTTTCGTCGATACCGTGCAGCATCTGCTCCATCGACGAGGTGTCTACCTGCTGACCGATCTTGTGAAGCTCCTCCTCGACTCTGTCGAACCGCTTCATCAGCGACTCCTGCGAGCGGGCTTCCTTGTCGGCTACCGCCTGAACCTGGGCGGACAGGCGCTCGATCATGTGGTCGAGCGCTTCGCCGGGCTCAGTGCGGTTCTCGGGAAATCCTGCCATGCGCTCGGTCAGCAGCGCCAACTGGTCCGTGATCGGGTCGAGATTCACAGGTGCGGGCGCCGGGCGGCTCACGAGTTCCGCGAGATCGCATCTCATGCTGTCGAGCTGTGACGGGACATCGCTCGCCTCCTGCACCGCAATGGTTCGGTTCAGGGCCGCGCAGACGTTTTCGAGGGAGGCCTTGAGAGCCGAGAAATCGCTGCGCCCCACCTGACGAAGGCGCAGATCGGCTATCTGACGACCGAGCGTGCCCACCTCTTCGGACAGCCGTTCGATCTGACGAGGTTCCGCGCGTTGGGAGAGGTCGTGGCGCATGTCCACGATCTGACTGCCCAGAAATTCGATCACCGTGCGGTCGATACCGATCTCCGCGATCCGGTCGATCTTGCCCTTCAGGTGCTCGATCCCGCTTTCGATGCGTCCGTGCAGACCACCGTCGATGTTTTCGGAAAGGGATTGGACCTCGCGGTACACGGCCGCCGTGGCCTGCGCCAGGATCAGGAGGTCCTTGTTGGGCACTCCGTGCCCTATCTCCTCCGCGATGTCCTTGAGAGCGCGGTCAAGGGTGGCGACTTGCTCGCGCGTGGCGAGGTGATCCATGCTTGCGCGAAGCCGCTCGATCTCGCTGCGGATCGCGCGGATGGGAGGCGCGCATGTCCTGTCGGATTGCGTGTGGCTCTCGACCGTAGCCTGACGCTCGACGGTGTCGAGGCGATCCTTCAGGGTGGTAAGGGCCTGCGAGAGGGCGGTGGTCATGCGGTCCCGGTGGTCTGCCGTGGTGCGCGCCGTCTCGTTCAGGCGCTCCTCGGTCTGCTCGATCCAGCTCGCCATGGATTCGAGGGCGATTGCCGTGCGCGAGTCATGATCGCGGGGCTGGCGTTCGCTCTCGGCCGAAACAGCCTTCATGAGTGCTTCGAATGTTCGCTCAAGCTCCGGCCGAACCGGTTTCGAATGGCGCGACACGGTGCCGGTCGGATCGGGGCTCATGAGCTTGCGCTTCTGATCGGGGGACGGACCTGCTTCGTCCTTCCCGGTCAGAACGGCGGCCGCCCATTCTTCGAGACTCAGTCCCGCCCGGCGGGCGGCGGCTTGGGCCAGCTCACGAGCGTCGAGGCCCAGCTCGTCGCGATTGGAAGGGACGTGTTGACTCATGGCCGCGCTCGCGGGGGATACTATGAACTCTCGGACGACCATAAGCCCCCTGCTTATGGCTGCCGTGGAGGTCGTGAAACCTAGGATTGAGACGAATCACTCGGCCGCTAGGTCACCCGATCGTCAGCTCAGCTTTCGGCAAACGTAGTAAAAAACCCGTTAAGCGCCGGGGCTTTAGCACGGTCGCCTCTCCCCGGACGGTCAGCTTACGCTTGGATAGGATGCAAGGGAGAACTCCTTGTATTGCCTATAAACGTCGTGTGCTCAGGAGGACTTGCAATCTACATGGGAGTTGTTCTAACATAACGTTACGAA
>DASRWK010000197.1:0-2214 GCA_035776715.1 Microvirga sp. | reverse complement strand
TGCCGAATGCTCCGCGACGGAGAACAGCGATCTCTTTCGCGCCACGATCGGCGGGATGGGACTGACGGGCACGATCCTCGAAGCCACGTTTCGCCTGAGGCCCATCGAAACGGGATGGATGCGCCAGCAGACGATCGTCGCGCCCCATCTCGACGCAGCGCTCGAAGTGTTGCGGGCCACCGGTGACGCCACCTATTCGGTGGCCTGGATCGATTGCCTGGCCAAAGGTCCATCCCTCGGCCGCTCTCTGATTTATGCCGCGGAGCACGCCACGCACCGGGATCTGGACGCCCTGCGGCCTGGAGCAAAGACATTTCCCCCGTCGCGCTCGGGGCGGCTTTCGGTTCCGCTCGACCTGCCGCCTTTTGCCCTCAACCGGCGCTCCGTGGCCGCGTTCAACGAGATGTACTTCCGAACCGGGGCGATGAAGGCCGGCTATCCCTTTCTCGTGCACTGGAACCCTTACTTCTTCCCGCTCGACGGCATTGGCGACTGGAACCGCATCTACGGCCGCAGAGGCCTCCTCCAGTACCAGTGCGTCATCCCGACGGCTCAAGCAGGACCAGCCCTGAGCAACCTGCTCGACCGGATATCACACCGGGGCTTTGCTTCCTTCCTGGCGGTTCTCAAGCAGTTGGGTCCCGGTCATGGCGATCTGTCTTTTCCCATGGAGGGCTTCACCCTGGCTCTCGACCTGCCTGTGAGCGAGGGCGTCTTCCCGCTGCTCGACGAGCTTGACAGGACAGTAGTCGAAGCCGGGGGGCGGCTCTATCTTGCCAAGGATGCGCGACAATCGCCTTCCACTTTCGAAGCCGGCTACTCGGGGTTGCCTCGGTTCCGCGGCCTGCGGCGGGCGATCGGAGCAAACGGCCGGATCTCCTCCCGCTTATCTGCACGGCTCGGCATCTGATGAACGAATCTCGAACCCTCCTTCTCGTCGGCGGCACGTCGGACATCGGACGCGCCACCGCGCTCTGCTATGCGCAGGCCGGATGGCGCGTGCTGCTGGCAGCGCGCCGAGAGGATGATGCGCAGCGCAATGGCGACGACATCGCCGTCCGGACGGGTGCCGAAGTCGCCGTCCACCGGCTCGATATTCTCGAGACGAGCCGCCTTCAGGCCTTCATCGACGGGCTCCCGCAACTCCCCGACACGGTGGTATGCGTGGTCGGCGAGCTGGGCGACCAGCAGCGGGGACAGACGGATCTTTCCCACGCGACGCAGATCCTGCGCACCAATTTCGAAGGCCCAGCCCTGTTGCTCGGGGTGCTCGCGGAACGCTTCCTCGAACGCGGCTCGGGCACCATCGTCGGCGTGAGCTCGGTGGCGGGCGACCGCGGGCGCGGCTCGAACTATCTGTACGGAGCTGCGAAAGCCGGGTTCACGGCCTTCCTGTCGGGACTGCGCAACCGCCTCGCTCCGGCGGGCTTGCGCGTCGTCACGGTCAAGCCTGGTTTCGTACGCACGCAGATGACGGCCGGAATGAAACTTCCTCCCGTTCTCACGGCAGAGGCCGAGGAAGTCGGACGGGCGATCTTCACGGCCGCCGAGAAAGGAAAGAGCGACGTTATTTACGTGCGCCCGGTCTGGCGGCCCGTGATGATGATCATAGGCTCTATTCCCGAACGCATCTTCAAGCGCCTCCGCCTCTAGAATCCGGGAGAGACGCCGATGATCGCTTTGTCGGATCGCCGTATACCCGTCCGGGCTTTCCTCCTCGTGGTGGCAGCGACCTGTGCCCTCCTCCTCGCCCTCCCGGGTCAAACCGTCACGACGCGGTATCTGAACGACCTCCTTCTCATCCTCGATGGCGCCTACCGCGTCACGGGGGGCCAAATTCCGAACCAGGATTTCCACACGCCGCTGGGCCCGTTGGCATATTATCTTCCTGCCGCCGGATATGTTCTCTCGGGCAGCCTGGGCGGCGCCATGCCGGCCGCCATGGGCCTCGTCACACTTGCGCTGTCGATACCGATGCTGCACGTCCTGGGCTCGCGGCTGCACCCGTTCCTCGCGCTTCTGTTCGGCGTGTTCCTGCTGATGATTCTCGCCGTCCCCATCAACCTGGGCGAGGGTATTACGGCGCTGACATTCGCCAAGTTCTACAACCGGATCGGATGGGCAGCTTTGGGCATTCTGCTCATCATGTACCTGCGCCCACGGCACTTGCACGGGCGGCAGGATCTCCTGGACATTCTCTGCGCCGCGGCCCTG
>DASRWK010000196.1:0-8155 GCA_035776715.1 Microvirga sp. | reverse complement strand
TCTGCCGTCCCGTCGTTCCCGAGGTATAGTTGAGGCAGATCGGCTGCCATTCATCCGCAATGGCGGAGGAGGTGATCGGATCGGGGGCCTCATCCTGGGTGAGAGCGCCGAAGCTTTCTCCGACTCCCGAGCTATCACCATCGTCGAGGTGAACGAGAACGACATTCAGGCCGGCAGCCGCCTGCCGGGCCACATCGGCACAGCTCGGGTCGACAATGAGCATTCTGCTCTCGGAGTGCTTGAGAATGTAGCCCACGGTATCGGCGTCGAGCCGGGTGTTGATGGTATTGAGCACCGCTCCGATCATGGGAACGGCATAATGAGCGGTCAGCATCTCTGGACGGTTCGGCGCCATGATGGAGATCGTGTCCCCACCGGAGATGCCCTTGCGTCGAAGCATGGCCGCGAACCGCCCCACGAGTTCGCCGAACTCGCGGTAGCTGTAGCGCCGGTCACGCCAGATCACGGCGGCTCTGTCGGGGTAGATGGATAGCGTCCGGTCAAGGAAATCCAGCGGCGTCAGAGGCCGGAAATTGCCCTCGCGTGGGGCCAGATGCTTTTCTTGTCTCATGTCGACGGCTCCTCCATCCACGCCTATGCTGCGGTGAACCGGCTAGGCTCCGACCTCAAGGAGAGGTCGTGAGGTTTTCGGCATCGGCAACCGGCCAGCTCCAGAAATCTGAGCCCTCCGAGGTGAGAAAGCGGTTGAGCACCATGCGATGGACCTCGTCGGCGCCATCCACCAGCCTGGCTTGACGTGCATAGCGATAGATCCACTCCAGAACGGTATCCTTGGAGTAGCCGCGCGCCCCGTTGATCTGGATGCCCGTGTCGGCCGCCTGGTGCAGCAGATTGGCGACGTGGATCTTCGCCATGGACACCTCCTTGCGCGCAAAACTGCCCTGGTCGAGCGCCCAGGCAGCCTTCATGACGAGCAGGCGGCCGATCTCGATCTTGAGAGCGAGATCGCCCAGCATCAGCTGGATGCTTTCCCGGTCGGCGAGGCGCTGGCCGAAGCCGGTTCGCTCCGCCGCGTATGCCTGAGCGATCTCGACGCAGCGTTTGGACAGGCCGAGCCAGCGCATGCAATGGGTCAACCGCGCCGGTCCCAGACGGATCTGCGTGACCTTCAGCCCCTGCCCTTCCCCCAGAAGCACGTTTTCCTTCGGGATCTCCAGGCCGTCGAATTCGATCTCACAATGGCCGCCGTGTTCCTCCGGGCCCATGATCGGGATGCGGCGCAGGATCCGCCAGCCGGGCTGGTCCTTATGGAACAGGAAGGCCGTGAGGCCATGGCGGGCGTCGTCCGATGTCCGGGCGATCAGAATGAAATGGCTGGCCTCGCCGGCACCCGTGATGAACCACTTGCGCCCGTGCACGACATAGGCGTCCCCGCGCTTCTCGGCGCGGGTCTGGATCATGCTGGGATCCGAGCCCCCGCCGGGATGCGGTTCGGTCATGGCGAAGGCGGAGCGCACATCGCCACGGACGATGGGCTGAAGCCAGCGCTCCTTCTGCTCGGGCGTGCCGACGGCCTCCAGAACCATCATGTTGCCGTCATCAGGGGCTGCGGAATTGAACACGACCGGCCCGAAGATCGAGCGGTTCATGGCCTCGTAGCATACAGCCATGCCGACCCTGCCGAGACCGGCACCACCTGTCTCCGGCTTCAACTGGAGGCACCAGAGACCTTCGGCCTTCGCCTTGGCCCGCACAGCCTGGAGCACACCATGAGCGATGTTCTCGTGGCCGTCATAGGAGGAGGGATCGGCCTCGAGGGGAAGGATCTCGCGTTCGACGAACATGGCGATGCGCGAGCGGTAATCTTCCATCTGGGATGAGATATGAAAATCCATGGGAGTCCTAGAGGCTGGAGACGAGATGCCCGCCGTCGACGGCAAGGGTGGAGCCGGTGATGTACGAGCCTGCCTCGGAGCAGAGGAGCAGGAGGGCACCGTCGAGATCGGACGGCCGGCCGAGCCTGCGCTGTGGAATGCGCCGGATGAGCGCCTGGCCGGCCTCGCTTTGGAAGAAGTCCCGGTTCAGCTCCGTTTCGATATAGCCGGGGCAGAGCGCGTTGACGCGAATGTTGTAGCGGGCAAGTTCGAGCGCCATGGCCTTCGTCAGATGAACGACGCCGGCTTTCGAGGCCACGTAAGGAGATACGTGTCCGGCAACCCTCAAGCCGAGGACCGACGCGATGTTGACGATCGAGCCGCCGCGCCCCCGCGCCTTCATGAGGCGGGCTGTCGCCTGTGCGACCAGGAAGCTGCCCTTCAGATTGGTGTCGATGACGTGATCCCAATCCTCTTCCGAAACGTCGAGGACCGATTTCGACACGGTCACGCCGGCGTTGTTGACCAGAATATCGAGCCCGCCGGAAGACGCTGCAGCCTCGATCGCGTTCTCGACGGAGGCGGGATCGCTCACATCGAGCTGCACGGCGCGGGCGCCCCCACCCTGGCCTGCGATCTCGTTGCAGACGTCCTGCAATGCGTCCTCCCGGCGGGCGGCGACGATGACCTCCGCGCCTGCGCGAGCGAGAACCCGTGCAAAGTGCCGGCCAAGCCCGCTGGATGCTCCCGTGACCAGCGCAGTGCGCCCGGTCAGATCAGCGCCAAAACCCATCGGATGCCCTCCCGTGCGCCCGAAATGTGAGCGAGCGTTCGTTTTTTTTAATGCGAAATTTCCCACTGTGCAACGGCAGCCTCTCATTGATTTGAGGGGCCTCGTCGACTAATCCTGCAACCATGAAACGGACCAGAACGCATCAGGCGGCCGACGGACCGCCCGTCGGACCGGCGCCGGTCGACGAGGGCGCCACGCCCGAGTGGCGCCCCCAGTGGCGCACCTTCAAATCCTTCCAGGCCGAGTTCGACTTTTCGCTCAAGGCGATCTGTACGCGCATGCTGGAACGGCACCGCGACACCATTCGCACCCAAAAGCCGCATGTCGCGGTCGCCAAACTGATGCGGATCATTCAGACCACCTTGACCCTGGCAAACCGAAAGGGGTTCCACTCGATGAGCCTGCGGGACTTGGCAACGGAGTCGGGTCTGAGCATGGGGGCGCTCTATACCTATTTCGACACCAAGGATACGCTCCTGATGATGATCCTTGGCGAGGTCTCCTCCGCCGTATCGGAGACGCTCGGGTCACCGCCCGGTCACTTGGCGGATCATCCGGCGGAACGCCTGCGTTGGCTGCTCGAGACGCATGTCTACCTCACGGAGGCCATGCAGCCTTGGTTCGTCTTCGCTTATATGGAGGCGAAGGCCTTTCCCAAGGAAGGGCGCGAGAAAGCCACGAAGAGCGAGCTATCGACGGAAAAGATGATTGCCGACGCGCTGGCTGATGGCCTCAAGAGAGGGCTCTTCTCCATGCGCGATGTGGAAATGACGGCGTCAATGATCAAGCCGCTCCTGCAGGACTGGTACGTGAAGCGCAGCAAGTACCGCCGCCGCGGCATCTCACCGGAACACTACGTGCAGGCGGTCACTGAATTCGTGGAAGCCGCCATTCGATGTCGACCTGAGCCGAATGCCGTGAAACACCGCAGGTCCAGTCAGAGGAGAGAGCCTGCTGTGGCCGAACCCTCCTGACATCGTGACAATATGCATGAACCGCGAAATGTGACCGGACAGAACCGCCGAAATCTCTCAGTGTGTCCAGCCTACTTTTGGCACGGAAGCCGTCTCGCGTGCCGAATCCTGCTCCAAGCACGATGACGGATGTCTCCACCTGACGTTTCTCCTTCCTGCCCAACGGCCGGTAACGAATAAGGAAGGTTGCGTCGCAACTTCTAAGAGGACCACGAAATGAGTATCACACAAGCGAACGTGCTCCATCCTGACAGCCTCCAGGCGCTGATCGGCCAGGAGGTCGGAGTATCTCCCTGGCGCAGGATCGGCCAAGAGCAGATTGATCGGTTCGCTAAGGCGACGGACGATTATCAGTTCATCCACGTTGATCCTGAAAGAGCAAAGAACACCATATTCGGCGGAACGATCGCCCATGGCTTCCTCACCCTGTCGCTCCTGCCGTCCCTCGCCGAGGACGCCCTGCCAGATCTCGAAGGCAAGACAATCGGCGTGAATTACGGCCTCGACAAGGTTCGATTCATCTCGCCCGTCCATAGTGGAGCCCGGATCCGTGCCCGCTTCGTCCTTGATGAAGTCTCGCGCCGTGCCGACAATGAGCTTCGCCTGCGCCACACGGTGACGGTCGACATCGAAGACAGCGACAAACCTGCCCTGGTCGCCCAATGGGTTACGCTGGCTGTTTTCTGACCTGGTCGTGAACTCATCACGTTGCGGCCGCCCTCACGAACGATCCGCGTGAGGCGGCCGCACCGATCGAGAATCGCGCACGAGAGCCGCTATCGTGTCTTATGCCCTTCGAGACAGCAATGCCTTAGACCGAAGCCCGGCCTGGGATCCCATGCGAGAACCGAACATTTCACGCGCCTGACCCTCTCGGGATCAGGCGCGCAATCGGGTAGACCCGGATCGCTCTACTTGCGGGGCAGCAAGCGCTGGACCTCCCGGGATGCGTCGGCCAGAGTCTCCTCCGGAGACGCTTTCTGCTCTACCACGCGCGAGAGATTGTCCACGATCGTCTGGGTGACCTTCACGCCATTGGAGCCCGGGAATGCATACCACGGAACCATCTTCGGCATCTGCTCAAGGCCTGCCTTGAAGAGCGGATTCTTCTGGTAAAACTCACCGAGGTACTCGGACGACTTGGCTGCGAGTTCATTGTTGGGCACGTAGCCGGTTCCGGGCACGACGACGGATGCGCCATAAGGACCGGCGGCGAACTTGATGAAATTCCAGGCTGCCTCCTGCTTGGCGGGATCCTTGGTCAGCATGACGGCAGCATTGCCGCCCGTGGGCAAGCGCCCCTTCTCCGGCGACAGCAGCGGGATGGGAGCCGTGCGCAGGTCGAACTTCTCGCCGACGTTGTTGATCACGTTGCGCAATGCGCCGGTGGTCTGGAAGGCAAAACCGATCTTCCCGGCGACAAAGGCCTGTTCGCCGTTGCTCTTGGTGAGGACCGGCATCCCGCCCTCCTTGACCATGCGGTCGAGGAGCCGGATGGCCGCGAGGCCCTCGGGGCCGTCGAAGGCGACCTTCTTCTCGTCGGGGGTGAGCATGGTCCCGCCCGCACCGAAGAGAAGTGCGCTGAACATCCAATCGTCACCCTGCCAGCGGAAGTCGATGCTCTGGATGCCATCTCCGAGGTCCTTGATCTTCGACGCAATGGCGATCACCTCGTCCCAGGTCTTCGGCGGAACGTCGGGATCGGCGCCGACGCGACGGAAGAGATCCGCGTTGTAGTACATGATCGGGTTCGAGGTCGCGAACGCCAGGCCGGCCTGCTGGTTGCCGAATTGTGCGAGCTTCAGGATATTTTCGCTGAAGCCCTGCTCGGCCATGTTCCCGTCTCTTTCAACGAACGGCTTCAGGTCGACCGAAATCTCACGCTCCGCCACGACCCGCAGGCGATTGAGACCGACGAAGGTCACATCCGGCATCTCAGCCGTCCCTGCCTGGCGGAGGATCAATTGCAGACCCTCCTCATAGGTGGGCGAGGGGCTGACGAAGTTGATCCTGATCCCGGGATTCTCTTCCATGAATTTCTTCGAGATCTTGTCCATCACGTCCTTGAAGAATCCCGGCATCGGGTAGTGGACGTTGAGAGTGGTCTCGGCCAGCGCGCCGCTGGTGATCGAAGCGGCCAAGGCCACTCCCGCGAGCATCGTCTTGATCCTGGTCACGTCTTGTCTCCTTGTTGTCAGAAGTTGCCGGTGGTCGGAACTTGAGGCGTCAGCCCTTCACCCCGGTGAGGGTGATACCTTCGATGAAGCGCCGCTGGGCGAGCAGGAAGGCGGCGAGCAGTGGCACCGTCACGACTACGGTGGCGGCCATCAGCGCGCCGTAATCGTCTCCTGCCTCGGCGGCACGGAAGAAGATCAGGCCAAGCGGAGGAGGCGCCATTGCGGTTTCGGTCACCACGATCTGCGGCCAGAAGAGGTCGTTCCAGTGTGCGACGACGGAGAAGATCGAGAAGGCGGTAATGGCAGGCCAAGCATTCGGGACGATGACCCGCAACACGATGGCAAGCTCCGACATGCCGTCGAGACGCGCCGCATTGATCAGATCGTCCGGCATGGCCCGGAAGAACTGCAGGAACAGGAAGATCGCGAAGACGGAGATCATGAATGGCGCCGCCAGCGCGAAGTAGGTGTTCAGAACCCCTGCCCCGCTCAGCGCCACATAGATCGGGAGCGCGGTCGCATGGATCGGCACCAGCAGGCCGAGCATGATCCCTGCGATCATCATGCGGGCACCCGGAAAGCGCAGCTTCGCGAGCGCATAGGCGCATGGCAGTGCGACCAAGACCTGCACGACCAGGATGACAGCGCAGACGATCACGCCGTTCATCAGGAGCTGCAGCATCGGCACCCGGGTGAAAGCCTTCGAGAAGTTCTCCACAGCAGCCCACCGATCCGGGATCAGGGCTAGCGATGAGGAGAAGATTTCCTCGCGCGGCTTCATTGCGGTCGACAACATCCAGACATAAGGCGCGAGGAAGATCAGCGCGCCGGCCGACAGGATCGCCAGGCGCAGGACGCGGGCGAGGCTCCAAGCTTGTGCCGTCATGTGTAGTGAACCCGTCGATCGAGTGCGCGGTATTGGAGCACCATGAGAACCATGAGGATTGCCAGGAAGACGACTGTCATCGCGGACGCATAGCCGACGCGCAGGTACACGAACCCTTCCTGATAGATCGTCCAGAGGAGCACCTCGGACGCGCGGTTCGGACCGCCCTGCGTGACCGTCGAGACGGTCTCGAATACTTTCACGGCATTAATCACGCTGATGGTCACCACGAAGAGAGTCGTGGGCCCGAGCATCGGCCACGTGACCAGCCAGAACCTGTCCCAGGCCGTGGTGGCGCGGTCGATCTCCGCCGCCGCGTACAACTCCCGTGGGATTGCTGTGAGCCCTGCAAGGAACAGCACCATGTTGAAACCGACCGCCTGCCAGACACCGATCAGTGCGAGGCTCATCAGGACGGTGTCGCTGCCGCCGAGCCAGTTGGGTCCGTCGATTCCGATGAGGCGCAGGATCGCGTTCACCGGGCCGATGGTGGGATGGAGCAGGTACTGCCAGACG
Source organism: Microvirga sp. (assembly GCA_035776715.1). Taxonomy (GTDB): domain Bacteria; phylum Pseudomonadota; class Alphaproteobacteria; order Rhizobiales; family Beijerinckiaceae; genus Microvirga. The sequence goes on along the minus strand of DASRWK010000196.1, from coordinate 974 downwards.
GTCGCCATCGCCACGAGCAGCGACACCACGGGCAGGAAGTAGATGGTGCGGAACAGCGCACGTCCGCGTACCTCGGATTCGATGAGAAGCGCGGCGCCCAGGCCGAGGAGCACCGATAGCGGCGTCACGATCACGGTATATGTCAGCGTATTGCCGAGCGAGATCAGGAACGTCCGGTCTTCGAGCAACTCGAGGTAGTTGTCGAGGCCCACGAACTGGATGCTGTCGTATCCGAGCTCGAAGTCGGTCAGGCTCAACGCGACCACACCGATGGTGGGCAGAAGGATGAGCATGGCCAGGAGGGCCACTGCGGGTCCGGCGAGCCGCCATCCGGCTAAGGCTTCCGAGCGGCGGGCGAGAAGTCCCGCCTCGGATGTCCCTGCGGGGATTCCTGCAGGAAGCGCAATGCTATCCATTGGCGGCCATCCTCATCGCTGGAGAGGCAGACAGGCGCGAGCCGTCGGCACCGAAGACGAGCACCTCGTCGGAAGCAACCGCGATCGTAACCGACTGACCCGGTCTGAAAGCTGTTGCCTCGGCGGGCGCGAGTTTCGCGACCAATGATGCCCCTCCCCCGGCAAGCTCGAGGAAGACGAGGGTCTCGGAGCCGAGAAACTCGATGCGCCGCACCGAGGCGCCGAGGCCCGCCTGACCGGGGCCACCCAGCTTGATCGCCTCAGGGCGGAAGCCGATGGTCACCTGTGTGCCCGGACTCGCCCCGACCCCCTCGACGAAGAGCCTGCCTCCGATGCGGATGCCGTGGGCCGCGTCCACCTCCCCTGCAAGGAGGTTGATCTGAGGACTGCCGATGAATCGGGCCACCTCGATATGCGCCGGGTTCCCATAGATCGCCTCGGGGGTGTCGAACTGGAGCAGGCGCCCCCCCATCATGACCGCCACGCGGTCGGCCATGCTCAGAGCCTCGGCCTGATCGTGGGTGACGTAGAGCGTCGTGACCCCTGCCCGGCGGTGCA
>DASRWK010000195.1:0-7452 GCA_035776715.1 Microvirga sp. | reverse complement strand
CAGGCCTTCCCCCGTCGCGTCCGCCGTCCCTTCCCGGACCGGCGCCCTGCGCCTCGGATGCAGCCTCGGAGCCGAACGGCGGCGGGGTCTGGATCGCCTTGGCGTCCGGACCGGCGTAGGTGGCTTCCAGGTCGATCACGTCACGCAGGAGCACGTTGGCAGCGTTCAGCTCATCGCGCCAGATGATGATCGCCTGGAATGTCAGCGGCGATTCACAGAGCCCGGCGATCATCGCCTCGCGGCCGGCCTCGATGCGCTTGGCGATGGCGATCTCGCCCTCGCGGGAGAGAAGCTCCACCGAGCCCATCTCGCGCAGATACATGCGCACCGGATCGTCCGTGCGGTCGGTCGGTTCCTTGGCCGTGGTCTCGCGGACCGCGACGGCGCGGGTCTGAGACGCCTCGACGAGGTCGCCGCCATCGACTTCGTCCTCCTCGGCCTCGGCCTGAGCGCCCTCCTCCGTCTCCTCCGACTCGACGACGTTGATGCCCATCTCGGAAAGCTGACCGAGCACGTCCTCGATCTGCTCCGAGGAGAACTCCTCCGGAGGCAGAACCTCGTTCAATTCGTCATACGTGACGTACCCGCGCTTCTTCGCGAGCTTGATCATCCGTTTAACGGCGGCATCGCTCAGGTCGAGCAGAGGCCCGTCGCTCGTTTGCTCCGGAGCTGTCGTCTCGCCTTCGTCCCGTTCGGTTGCCTTCGTCGCCATGCTTCGCTCTACTCCGGCGCCCCGTCAGTCCCCCCAGCGAGAATGACGATGCGCGAATGGGCAGCAAGGCCTTCGGCCCGGCCACCCGGAAATCCTCATCCATTCAACAGCAAGTCACTTGACTAACCGTTAACCATCTCCTGCCCGTATTGAGCCACATTCCGCCTTTTAGAAACCGGCTCCCCCAGCGGACCCGCTCTTGTCCAAGTCGGCCTCGGCACCCTCGACGGAGGACAACTGGTTCTGGACCTCTCGCAGCCAGGCGAGATTGGCCTCGTTGTCCTCTTCGGCGAGCGCACGCTCGGCAGCCCGAAGTTCGCTATGTAACGTGCGCGCACGGCGATGCAAGGTGATGGCTTGCCTCAATGCGTCCTCAAGCCGCAAGGAATCCGCATGCGGATCGAGCATCCAGCGGTCGCCGGGACGGACCAGGGCGCTGAGCCTGTCCGCCGCCTGGATCAATCCGGCACGCTCCAGGCGGGCCTGCATCACGTTCGGATCGGCTGGTTCGCCGCTGGCGGCACTATCCAGCAGGAGACTGCGCATCATTTGGGCGCCGCGCCCTTCAAGTTCAAGGTCCGCAAGGGTTTCTGCGTGTTCCTGGATAAGATCCGGATGCGTCAGGAAGGTGCAGAGGATCATCGCCTCCCTGGGGCTTTCCGCCGTTCCGCCCGTGAAAAGGGGGCTGCGCGCGAGGAGCGGCGACACGCTCAGGCGGGCGCTCGGCGTGGTCGGGGCGGGCCCGCGAAAATCGCGTCGCCCCGCGCCACCCTGACGCTTGAATCGGCCGGCTCGGGAATCGGGACTCAGCGCCGCAAGGCGGCTTTCGATCTCCTCCCGGTAGTAGCGCCTGAGGGTTTCGTCGCGAATCAGCGCGAGTGATTCGCGAAGCCGCCGATCCAGGCCCGCCCGCCGCTCGGGGGTATCCAGCGGCGCTCCTTCGGTCTCCCGCGCCCAGAGGATGTCGACCAGGGGCTTCGCCGTGGCCAGCACCCGTTCCACGGCCGTCCGACCGCCGGATCGGGCGAGATCGTCCGGGTCCTGTCCCTCGGGCAGAAGGGCGAAGCGCAGAGACCTGCCCGCGCTCAGGTTCGGCAGGGCGGTGTCGAGGGCGCGGTAGGCGGCCCTCCGGCCGGCCTTGTCGCCGTCGAAGCACAGGATCGGCTCCTCGGAGAGCCGCCACAGAAGGCTCAGCTGATCCTCCGTGAGGGCCGTGCCCAGGGGGGCGACCGCGTTGGGAAATCCCGCGACGCTCAACGAGATCACGTCTACATAGCCTTCCACTGCGATCACGGTGCCCTGGTCGTGCGCGGGCTGCCGGGCGAGGTGATAGTTGTAGAGGAGCCGTCCCTTGTTGAAGAGGGGGGTATCCGGCGAGTTCAGATATTTCGCCGGCACGTCGGCGCTCATGGCGCGCCCGCCGAAGGCGATCACTCGGCCCCGCACGTCGCAGATCGGGAACATCACCCGGTCGCGGAAACGGTCATAAGGAACCTTCACGTCCTCGCCCGCGATCAACAGGCCTGCCTCCACCATCATCTCGATGGCGATCCCCTTGCCGGCCAGATGGTCGCGCAGGGAGAAACGCTCCGGCGGCGCATAGCCGATCCGGAAGCGCTTCTGCGCCTCCGGACTCAAGGACCGTCCCGCCAGGTAGTCGCGCGCCTTCATGCCGAAGCGCCCCTGGAGCGAGGCCTCGAAGAACTCCGCCGCCATGTCCATGACGTCGTAGAGCGTCTTGCGCTTCACTTCCTCCGCCCGGTCCTCGTGCGTGAGCTTGGGCAGGGGCACCCCCGCCTCCCCGGCCAGCCGCTCGACAGCCTCGGGGAAGGAGAGCCCTTCCGTCTCCATCAGGAAGGTGAAGATGTCGCCGTGCTTGCCGGAGGAGAAGCAATGATAGAACTGCTTCTGGTCGTTCACGTAGAAGGACGGCGTCTTCTCCGCATTGAAGGGCGACAGGCCCTTCCATTCCCGCCCCGCCTTCTTGAGGCGCACGCGCTTGCCCACGACGGCCGAAACCGGCAGCCGGGCGCGGATCTCTTCGAGAATTTGGGGCGGGTAGCGCACGAGGCGTAATTCTCCAAACCTGCTCCATAAACTAGGGCGCCCGCGAAGGAGGAGAAAACAGCCGGCTTTGCCCATAATCCACAGGCCGAGCTTCGGGGAACGCCCCGCGAAGCCTGCAGTGATTGCAACGCCGCCCCGCGAGAGCCATGGACGGGAGCGCCCGCGCACCGTTCACGCTCGATTCAGATTGGAATCCTACGATCGCAGCCTTCTCCATGATTCGCGCTCGTCCTGTGCGAGTGCAAGGCTGCGCTCCAAGAAGGAGCGCGTCCGTCATCATTGCTGTCAGGCGATTGCTGGCACGGAGCCCTCACGTCCCGAGTTTCAACATGGAGCCCGGATACACGGCATGCGAGATCCCCGATTCAAGAAGCACGGTTCCGCGAAGCGCTGGGGGAGAACCCATGCGGCCTATGTTGGGGCCTTCCTGGGAATCGCGATCACGATGGCCCATCAGGGCTACCATGTGCTCGCCAATGACTTTCCGGAAGGGAATCCGCTCGTTCACATTTTCCTCGAGCTGATCGTGTTCTCGGCAGCCGGCGCTTTGGCCTTGGCGGCCGTCGCCGAGATCCGGAACCGGATCGCCGACATGGAATCGCCCGCAGGTCGCTCAGCCTCCAAATCGGAATCCTGAAGGGCTCCCCACCGCTCAAATCGAGCCGGAGCGAACCGGCATCTGCTCCTGTCTTGTTGTGGCGTTCTGCCCGGCTTTGGCCCCGGAGCTCACCTTCTCCTCCTCAAAGGCAAAGCAAAATCGGCGACCGACAGCAATCCGTCCAGGGATGGCAGCAGGACGAGGCCCCTCAACCGCCGCACTAGCGCGCCACCTCTTCCGCCTGCGAGAGGCGAAGGCAAGCCCCGCTGGCTGGAAGTCTCAGCTCACGGGTTTCCTCGTCGTCATCCCGCCCCTCGACGTCATCCCCGGCCTTGTGCCGGCCATGACGACGAGGAACGGCCGCCACTCCCTTCGATCCGCCTCCCTGATCCCTCCCCGGACAGCCCACCGGCCCCGGGGCTCAGCCGGACAGCCGGCGCTTTCTCAGTCCCGCGACCACTCGGTCGCCAAAACGATATGGGTCGTGGCGGTGGCCACTCCCTTCGCCGCGGCGACCTGATCCCTGACCGCGTTGAGGGTCGCGTTCGAATCGCACTCCACCACGACCATCAGGTCGATGGAGCCCGTCAGCGAGTGGCAGGCCGTGATTTCGGGAATGCCGGACAGCACAGGTACCACCTGCTTGCAGCGGAAGCCCGGCTCGAAGGTCACGGCGATCATGGCCCTCACGGTGGGATCGTGCTCCAGGCCGAGTCGCACCGTATAGCCCTTGATGATTCCGTCGCGCTCCAGACGGCGCATCCGCTCCTGGGTGGCGCTGCGGGACAGCCCCACGTTGCGGGCAAGACCCACGAGACTCGCACGGGCATTCTTCCGCAAGGCCGCAACGAGGATCCTGTCTTTGTCGTCCAGCATGGCGCCCCATCTGCCGCATAAGGTTTCGGGACCGGCATTTAGCCGGTGAGACCGTCATCTTGTCGAGTGAAACCGGCCGAACCTTCATGAAGACTTCGGGCTCGTTTCACAAGGAGCTCCCGATGCCGTCCGACCTCACGAACGCGGTTCTTCTGCCCATCGACATGCAGAAGGCATTCGATGAACCCTCCTGGCCTCGCCGCTGGAACGAGGCCGTCGACGCCAGAGGCCTTCTGCTGCTCGGCACCTGGCGGACTGCGAAGATGCCTGTCATCCATGTCAGGCACGATTCGGTCGAGCCCGGCTCGACCCTCGCCCCGGACCGTCCGGGCAATGCCTTCCGGGACGGGTTCGGCCCGCAAGGCGACGAACCGCTCGTCACCAAGAGCGTGAACTCGGCCTTCATCGGCACTGATCTCGACCTGCGCCTCCGGCGGCTTGGAGCCACGACCGTCGTCGTCTTCGGCATCTCGACCGACATGTGCGTATCGACCACCGTGCGCATGGGAGCCAACCTGGGCTACCGCATGGTCCTGGCGGAGGATGCCTGCGACTGCTTCGATCTGCCCGACGGAAGGGGCGGCACCATCCCGGCCGAAACCATCCATGCCGCCCATGTGGCGACGCTGGGCTTCGAGTTCGCCAAGGTCGTCACCACGCGGGAGCTGGTTCGGGCGCTCGCGGGAACCGGGGCGGCCGCGGCCTGAAGCCAGCCGCCCGCCTAGTGCCCTCAAAGGTACGAATGGTCCAGCCGTGGCGACGGGGTGACGCGATTCAGCCCTCCCCGGGCCGAGCCGCGTCACCCCGCTCCTGCTCCGCCAGGATACGGGGGAGGCCTTTCTCACCTTCGCCGGCGCAACGGATGGCCTGGGCCATCGCTTCGACCGCAGCGTCTCGGTCAAGGGCGCCTTCGCGCACCAGGGTCCGCCACGTGAAGAAGCTGAGGGCCAGTCTCAGCATCGCGCCTTGCTCCGTGCCCAGTCCTTCGCCGAGCACCTCGTTGTAGGCGGCCATGTACGGCCCGAAACGCAATGCGGCGACTTCCCTTGTTAGCGGATGATATTCGGCGTCGCGCAGCACGCATGCCGCCATATCGGCGTTGCGCTCGTACCAGTCGTAAATCGCACCGAGGCCGCCCCGGAGCCGCTCGCCGCGGTCCCCGATCATGCGCCAGGCCGCAGGATCGGGCAGAGGATCGCGCTCCATCGTCAGCCCCGAGCAGGCCATGAGAAGACTGCGCTCATCCGGAAAATGCGCATAGAACGTGTGCCGCTGAACGCCTGCCCGCTCCGCCACCATGCTGACGGTCGTGAAAGCTGGGCCGACGGTGCTGTGCAGTTCCACCGCGGCCTCGACGATGCGCCGCCGGGTCTCCGCCTGCTGCTCTGCCCGCCGTTTAAGGGTGTAAGTCCGTGCCATGACCTATTTCGCTACACACACATGTGCATTCATGTTGACGAAGCTCTAAAATTTCAATACACACACGTGTACAACCAAAACATGCCGGCGTCCATTGTCGTCCCTTTGGTCTACGGCAGGCACCCAAATGATTGCGTGGAGGAAATTATGGAAACCAAGATCAATGAAATTGCCAACGGCATCTACAGACTCTCGACCTACGTGCCGCACATCGCCCCGCCGGCCGGGTTCACCTTCAACCAGTTCCTGATCTTGGGAGACGAGCCGCTCATGTTCCACACGGGCCTGCGGAAGATGTTCCCGCTGAACCGGGACGCGGTGAGCCGCATCATTCCGCTCGAGCGCCTGCGCTGGATCACTTGGGGGCATTACGAGGCCGACGAGTGCGGGGCGATGAACGAATGGCTCGCCGTTGCCCCGAAGGCGCAGCTCGCTCACGGCTATACCGGCTGCAACGTATCGGTGAACGACATGGCGGACCGCACGCCCCGCGAGCTGAAGGACGGCGAAGTGATCGACCTGGGCGGAGGAAAGAGGGTCCGCTATATCGACACCCCGCACACCCCGCACGGTTGGGATGCCGGCGTCGTTTACGAGGAATCGACCGGAACCCTGCTCTGCGGCGACCTGTTCACGCAACTCGGGAACGGGCCGGCTTTGACCGACGGCGACATCGTCGGTCCGGCGATCGCAGGCGAGGATCTGTTCAAATACTCCAGTCTCAGCCCGAACATGGGTGCGACAATCCGGGACCTCGCGAAACTGGCGCCACGCACGCTGGCCCTGATGCACGGTTCGTCCTTTTCGGGCGATTGTCAGGCCGCGCTTCACGCGCTCGCGGATGATTACGACCGTCGCACCGCCGATTTCAGGGACGCGGTCCTGGAAGGCAAGGTCGCCTAGAGCATTGTGGCGGCGACTCTCGAGGACTTGGCGCGCTCGCGCCCTTAAGGGAAGTCAAGGTACGGGAAAACTACATGCTCCGATCTGTTTGGCCGCCCATTCTCTCGCGATTGCTCGCCGCCATACGCTCCCGGAAAGGCTCCGGGACGGCTCCGGTCGAGGTTCGCACGAATTGGCGAACCGCGATCCTGGAAAAGCGGTGAGCAGACGAGCCGTCCCTCGCCGAACGGGAGCGATTACCCCTTCGGCAGCATCTCTTTGACCAAGCCGCTGGCCTTGGCGAAGTCCATGCGCCCCGCATACTTGGCACGGAGGGCCGCCACGACCTTCCCCATGTCCTTCATGGAGGCAGCGCCCGTCTCGGCGATGGTAGCCTCGATCGCCGCCTTCGTCTCGGCCTCGTCCATCTGCTTGGGCAGGTAGGAGGAGATCACCTCGACCTCGTTCTTCTCGGATTGCGCGAGCTCGGTCCGGCCGCCCTGCTCGTACATGGCGATCGATTCTTGGCGCTGCTTCACCATTTTCTGCAGCAAAGCCAGGATGTCCTCGTCCGACAGCGGCTCCTTGCCGGCACCGCGGGCCTCGATGTCCTTGTCTTTCAGGGCGGCCTGAATCAGGCGGATCGCGCCAAGCCTGCCCTTGTCTCCGGCCTTCATGGCCTCTTTCATGTCGGCGGTGAAACGTTCGCGCAGCATTGCGGATCTCCTTTGAATTTAAAGCGGCTCAAGCGTTGACGGGACGCGAGCGGCCCCTTAAGTCACGGGGACAGTTCACGGCGGCCCGGTACGGGCCTGCTTAAGCACGGCCTGTGGGCCTCGGACTTACAAGAGATCATGACGATGCTGCAAGACAAAGACACGGCGGGTGGCTGGGAAGA
>DASRWK010000194.1:0-2556 GCA_035776715.1 Microvirga sp. | reverse complement strand
CATTCTCCGTCCGCGCGCCGCTGCGAGAAATCGAGGCAGCTGAGCGAGCCGTCGCCAAGTTCGTAAACGACAAGAAGATGGTGCGGGAAGCTTCTCTCCCGACGCTGGTTTAAGGTACGCCAGATGCTGCTGGGAATGCCGGTGTCATCGACAGCGCTCCGCGTGATCCCGTAGAATTCTCGACCTCGGATGTCGCCACATCCGTAACATAGAACGAAGTCGCGGTAGGTGGGGGGAAACCTGTGCCCGATGAGCTTCTCCGCATCGGCAACCGCTTCTTCGCTGCGAGGGCCGGAAAAGTCACCTTCTCCTGATTCCTCGATCTCTTTGCATGCTGCCAGGAAATCGGCGTAGCTCATCGACTTCTCTCGATTGTCCCGATCCAATATGGGATCCGAAATGGAATAGCATGTCGCAACAGAATGACAAGGACATGATGGCCCTTGCTCTTTGTCACAGGACGGATGCACCCTCCGCTCAAGAGATTCTTCAAACCCTAAAGGACCGTTATGTCCCAGCTCGACCAAGTTCTCAGCCGTATCGACGCCGATCTCGATGCCTCTCTGGAGCGCCTGTTCCAGTGGCTGAAGGTGCCTTCGATCTCCACCGATCCTGCCTACAAGGACCATTGCCGCACCGCCGGCCAGTGGCTCGTGGACGAGCTGAAGGCCATCGGCATCGAGGCTTCCCTGCGCGAGACGGGCGGGCACCCGGCCGTGGTCGCGCACGCCAAGGGCGAGGCGAAGCCGCACGTGCTCTTCTACGGCCATTACGACGTGCAGCCGGTCGATCCGCTGGAGCTGTGGGATCGTCCGCCCTTCGAGCCGGCCATCATCACCCTGGCCGATGGCCGCAAGGCCATCAGCGCGCGCGGCTCCGCCGACGACAAGGGCCAGGTCATGACCTTCGTGGAGGCCTGCCGCGCCTGGAAGGCTGTGACGGGCTCGCTGCCGATCAACATCACCTTCCTCGTCGAAGGCGCTGAGGAAGATGGTTCAAAGTTCCTGCCTGAGTTCATCGAGGCCAACAAGGACGAGCTGAAGGCGGATGTCGCTCTCGTCTGCGACACCGGCATGTGGGATCAGGATACGCCGGCCATCACCTCGTCGCTGCGCGGCATGGTCTATGAGGAAGTGATCGTGCGTTGCGCCGATCGCGACCTGCATTCGGGCTCATTCGGCGGCGCGGCGCGCAACCCGATCCATGTGCTCTCGAAGATCATCGCCGCCATCCACGACGAGAACGGCCGCATCACGATCCCGGGCTTTTATGACGGCGTTCCCGAGACTCCGACGCAGATCCTGGAGCAGTGGAAGGGCCTCAACCTGACGGAGGAGGATTTCCTCGGACAGGTCGGCCTGAAGCACTCCGCCGGCGAGAAGGGCCGCATGCTCATCGAGCAGATCCAGTCGCGCCCGACCTGCGACGTGAACGGCATCATCGGCGGCTATACGGGCGAGGGCACGAAGACCGTGATCGCGGCGGAAGCCAGCTGCAAGATCTCCTTCCGTCTCGTGGGTGATCAGGACCCGGCAAAGATCTCCGAGAATTTCCACGCTTTCGTGCGCGAGCGCATTCCGGCCGATTGCTCGGTGGAGTTCATCCAGCACAAGGGCTCGCGCGCGCTCACCCTGCCGCACGACTTCCCGGCGCTCACCGTGGCGAAGGCCGCGCTCCACGACGAATGGAAGAAGGAGCCCATCGTCATCGGCATGGGCGGATCGATCCCGGTCGGCGGCGACTTCAAGCGCACGCTCGGACTCGACACGCTCTTCGTGGGCTTCGGCCTCGACGACGACCGGATCCATTCGCCGAACGAGAAATACGACCTCCAGAGCTTCCACAAGGGCACGCGCTCCTGGGCGCGCATCCTCGCTGCGCTGGCGAAGTAGCGGCCTTCCGCGCTTCCCCTCGTCATCACCGGCCTTGTGCCGGTGATCCCGATATTCCCGAAGCGCGGCGTTCCTCTCATCGGGATGGCCGGGACAGGCCCGGCCATGACGGCCCTTAGAGGAGCCCTTCCAGGGTGTCGATGACGGCGCGAGGCGCAAGATCCTCGTACTCGTCCGGTAGACCGAGCCGGTTCACCCAGATGGCCGTGAAGCCGAACGCCGCCGCTCCCGCGACATCCCACCGGTTCGAGGAGACGAAGACGATCTCGTCCTCGTTGAGGGACAGCTCTTCGATCGCCAGCTGATAGGCGTCCGGGCTCGTCTTGAAGATCTTGGCGGCGTCGACCGAGAGAACCGCGTCGAAGCTGCCCGCAAGATTGGCCGAGTTCACGGCGGCGCTGAGCATGGCGGGATCGCCGTTCGACAGAATGGCCGTGCGCAGGCCCCTGGCCCGGACGCCCTGGAGCGCCGTCCGCACCTCCGGGTAGGCGTCGAGGCTGCGATAGGCATCGAGAAGGAGCGGGCGGACGGAGTAATCCGCGCCCGGACAGCGGGCGAAGGCGTAATCGAGCGCCTGCTCGGTGAGCGACCAGAAGGACCGGTAGCGCCCGGCCAGTGAGAGCACCCAGGAATATTCGAGCTGCTTGGCGCGCCAGATCTCGGA
>DASRWK010000193.1:0-3105 GCA_035776715.1 Microvirga sp. | reverse complement strand
CCTTTTTAGACCCCGCGAGACTACTCGTCCGAGGCGCCGGGTCAAGACGCGATCCCGCGCTTCAAGCCGCCATTTCGACCTCGCGACCGCGCCCGAGATCGTGCATCCACTTCGCAAATTCCGGCTTGCGCTGCATCTGGCGTCCGTAGTGGCGGCGCAGCGCATCGACGAGGCGGCCGTCGCGTGACAGCAGATCGTCCGCAAAGGCGACCATGCGCGAATTCGGCCAAGCCTGAGGCCTGATCTCCACCAGACGTTCGAAGAGCCGGTCGTCGCTCTCGTCGGGATTGGCCCGCGCCATCAGCGTCAGCATCGCAGCGGTCGAGCGTGAGATGCCCATATGGCAATGGACGAGGAGATGTCCTTCCGGGTTCTGGGGCTTGCCCGCCTCCACCTCGTCCGCGAAGCGCAGCACGGCCTCCACATGCTCGGGCTGCGGCAGGATCATGCCTCCGACCGGCTCGATGATGTCGTGGAAGCGCAGGATCGTACGGTGATGCGGATCATAGGCTCCGAAGGCCTCCGGATCGGGATGACCGGGGTCGAGGATCGAGAGCACATGCGTGACCGCCCTCTCCCTCTGCTCGGGTAATTCGGAGATCCCGCAGATCGTCAGCGTGGAAATGGAGAGAGACTGCATCTTGGAAACCTATTGAAGCGGAAGCCGTGCCGGCATGGTGGCCCTCTTCGGAGGTTGTACCCATTCCGAGAGGGATATTTCAACTTCATCAAATGATTGTGTCCTTTTGATCACAGCCCGCTCCAGCCACATTTCCGCCACCTCGGTAACACCTTGTTGTCACTGCCTGGGCTATGAACTCCCTTTCAGAGTACCGCTGCCGCCTCCAAGCGTCGGCGGCATAAGCGAAAAACCAAAATTCTGCGAGCCTCCCCCACTGATGTTTGCTCTCACGGCCCCACGCTTGTCCTCACTGCGGAACCTCGTCCGCTTCTGCATTCTGCTCCTCCCGATGGCGCTGGCCGCGTGCGTGACCTCCTCACCTGCGCCGCAGCAGGCGGTCCGCCGCATCGATCCCGCCTATATGGCCATGTACGCGGCGCGTCCCGACGAGGCGCACCCGCTTCCGGCCACCGACATCTCCGAGGTGGATCCTCGCTTCCTGCGTCGGGAAGTCGCCTATTACGGGCGCGAGGAGCCCGGCACCATCGTGATCGATACGACTGCCCGGTATCTCTATCTGGTTCGCGAGGGCGGACGCGCGATCCGCTACGGCATCGGCGTCGGCAAGGAGGGCCTGGCCTGGGCCGGACGTGCCAGAATCGGGCGCAAGGCCGAATGGCCCCGTTGGACGCCCACCCCCGCCATGATCCGGCGCGAGCCCGAGCGCAACGGCCCATGGGCCGGCGGCATGCCTGGCGGCCTCAACAACCCGCTTGGTGCCCGCGCGCTCTACCTCTACAACAACGGTGCGGATACCATGTACCGCATCCACGGCACCAACGAGCCCTGGTCCATCGGCCAGTCGGTGTCGTCCGGTTGCATTCGCATGTTCAACCAGGACGTGATCGATCTCTACAACCGCGTGCCCGTGGGCTCGCCGGTGGTGGTGCTGAACGGGCGCAGCCCCTTCAACGACGTCGATCAGGACGAGGTCCGGGTCTCCTATTACTGAACGAATGCCCCTGCATCATGACGAAGGGCCGGCCTCTCGCCGGCCCTTTGTTTTGTCGTCGTCTCCGGCTTCCCGTGTGATCGACGCGCCGCTGCTGGACTCATGCCAGGAGTGTCGAGCGTGCGATTCTCCCGACCGTCGGCGGCTCATCGTCGTGAGCGTCCTGCCGGCAATCCATGCCGATCTCAGCTGGCTCCGGCTCACCGGGATTCCCGGAGGCCATCGCGTCCAGGCACCGTTCACGGGTTTCTGCCCCGCCGCAATGATGTTCAAGCGGCTCGGTCTCCGCAGCGGGCCGGGCTTCGCCTGAGCGACTTTGCTCCTCCCCTCTGGAGGTGCCCGCGCGCTGTCCTATGAATCAATGTCCATGCTCCTCGCGAAGGATCCCTCATGGACGATTGGTTCCAGCAGGCTCTGCGGCTGACGACCCGCGCCGTCGAAATGTGCGGCGTCGCCATCATCGTCCTGGGGACTTTCGGCGCGACGGTCGTCGTTCTCTGGCAGCTTCTGCGAGGGCGACGGGGCGAGAAGGTCTTCAGCCTCTACCGCTCCAATCTCGGCCGGGCGATTCTGCTGGGCCTCGAGTTCCTCGTGGCCGCCGACATCATCAACACGGTCGCCATCGAGCCGTCCCTTCAGAGCCTTCTCATCCTGGGCGGAATCGTGCTCATCCGCACCTTCCTGAGCTTCTCGCTCGAAGTCGAGATCGAAGGGCGCTGGCCTTGGGAGAGGCACAGGAGCGAGCGTCCCGGCCGGGCCTCCGCCGGCGGACAGCTTGGCAGTTGACGACGCGGGCGTCCGCCCCTACAAGAGCGCCCCGGCCCGCAAGCCGCCGCCGCCCTTCCAGCGTCCGTCGGCACCACAATCTGCCCTTTCACTGCGCGTCATCCGTGTGGATGATGTGCGATCGCGCACATCAGGCAGCGATCCTCCTCCGGCAGGTTACCCCTTCCCGACTTGAAGCAGTCCCTTCAGACCTCGCGCGAACGCCGTGACGGGCTGCTTGCAGCGACAGTTTTCGACCATGACGACTTTCGAAACAGGCACTTTCCTGAGCCGGATTCCCTTCGTCAAAATCGGCTCAGGCTCCGATCCCATCGTCGTTCTCAACGGCGGACAGGCCTTTGTCCGGCGTCCTACGCCCGCACGGGCGCAGCGGGATGCCAGGCGCATCGCGCGGCTCCTGCCCTCTCACCGCACGGTCTATGTGCTGGGCTACGATCCCGCACCGCCCGCAGGCTACAGCATCGACATGATCGTGAGCGACGTCTCGCGGATCCTGCGCGACGAGATCGGCCCCGCCAGCATCATGGGTATTTCCTTCGGCGGCTTCGTGGCGACGCGCCTTGCCGCCGATCATCCCGATCTCGTGAAGGACCTGATCCTGATGGTGAGCGCCCACCGCTTCTCCGAGCAGGGCCGTCGCAGCGTCGACCGGCAGCTCGAATATGCCTGGCAAGGCGATTTCGAG
>DASRWK010000192.1:0-7170 GCA_035776715.1 Microvirga sp. | reverse complement strand
AGAGGACCGTAAACTCGTTCACTTCGCGGAAGGCGCCGAAGACACATGGGCAACGCTCGTCGAAAACGGCCTCGTCGTGACTGCCTCCACATAGCACCCTGCACGGAGGTCTTGGCAATAACATCACCGGCAGGCCTTGCGCTCTATGCAGGCGGGACACGTTACCGACGGGGGCCAAAAAGGTTATGGGGAGAGGCGGGATCCCGCCTCTCCCCATCGATCAGGTCACGGACGAAATCTGTCCTCCGTCCACGCGCAGGATCGATCCCGTCATGAACGAGGCCTTCTCGCTCGCCAGAAACACCGCGGCAGCCGCGAATTCATCGATCTCGCCATAACGGCCCACAGGAATGCCGGCACGGGCAGCGGCAGCCACCTCCTCGACCGAACGGCCGGTACGCTGGGCGTTCGCGGCATCGAGCTGCTTCAGGCGATCCGTGGCAATGCGTCCCGGCGCAATCGCATTGACGGTCACTCCAGAGGACGCCACCTCGCTCGAGAGCGTTTTACCCCAGCCGACGAGCGCCGGACGGATGGCGTTCGAGATCGCGAGATTCGGGATCGGCTGAATGACGCCGGACGAGATCACCGAGATGATGCGGCCGAACTTGCGCTCGATCATGCCGGGCAGCAGATGGTCCGTGATACGGACGAGGTTGACGAACATGGCCTCGAAAGATTGCCGCCACTGATCGGACGACACGCCCTGGGCTTTGCCCGGAGGCGGCCCGCCGCTGTTGAGCACGAGAATATCGACACCACCGAAGGCTTCCGTCACGTCCTTGGCGAGGGCGTCGATCTGATCCGTCTTGCCCGTGTCGCAGACGAAGGGCAGCACATCCCGGCCGATCCTGTCGGCGGCCGCCTTGGAGCCCTCTATAGTGCGGCTTGCGACGGCAACGCGCGCGCCCTCCTCCGCCAAGCCCTGGGCAATGCCGAAGCCCAGCCCCTTGCTGGCACCGAGCACTAGCGCGCGCTTTCCTTCCAATCCCGTTTTCATACTCTGAAACTCCTTGGTTATTCCGAGCGCTCGATGCGCTGCATCAGCCAGTCGATTTCCGAAACGGTCTCAGCGCTCAGTTTCGGTCCAGGCTTGCGGAGCGTGTCGTGAGCGATGATCCCGCGCTTCTTGAGCACGTATTTGCGGACGGCAAGCCCGACGCCGGGCTGCGTCTCGTAGCGCACCAGCGGCAGGTGACGGTCGAAGAGGTCGTGCGCCTCCTGGCGCTTACCCTCCTTGACGAGATTGACGACGCCCACCAGCATCTCAGGGTAGGCATAGCCCGTCATCGCGCCGTCGGCTCCACGCTCCATCTCGAAGGGAAGGAAGAGACCGCCATTGCCGCAGAGAATGGAGACGCGGCGCACCTCGCCGGCATCGCTCGCGCGCCGCAGGGTCGTGATCTTGTCGAGGCCCGGCCAGTCCTCGTGCTTGAGCATCACGCAGGAGGGGTTCTGCTCGATGATGCGCATGATCATCTTGGACGTCATCACCACATTGGTGGTCAGCGGATAATCCTGGATCACGAAAGGCACATCCGCGCCGATGGCTTCCACCGCGTCAGCATAATAGGACACGATCTGATCGTCGGTCCTGAGCGTCGAAGGCGGGGCGATCATCACGCCGGCCGCGCCCGCATCCATCGCCTTCGCCGACAGGGCCGACATGGCGGCAAAGCCCGCGGCCGAGACACCCACGATCACCGGAACGCGACCTGCCACAGCCTTCATGACTTGGCGGACGAAGGCCTGAGATTCGTCGGCGGCCAGCTTCGGCGCCTCGCCCATGATGCCGAGGATGGTGAGACCCGTTGCGCCGGCCTTGAGATAGGCCTCGACCATCCTCTCGGTGGAGGCCATATCAAGCCGCCCATCGCCTTCGAAGGGTGTGGGGCAGATAACGTAAACGCCGGCGGCAGAACTCGTGAGCAAGGCTTCCTCCCTGACAGAATAACGGGCTCTCTCCTTACACGCCCTTGCGTGGCTTCTCCAGGGTCAATGCAGGTTCTGGACTTGGCAGGAGATCGGCTCCATGCCATAGAGATGATATGACGTTCCATAAGCCGCCCGTTTCTCAGCCCAGCGCCGCCAAACTCTGGCCATTGACCACCCGATTCGTCGCCGCGGAGGAAGAACTCTCTCGATCACTTGGGAGCAAGGGGCCCTGGATGTCCGGGCTCTATGAATTCCTGCGCTTCGGCATCAAGCAAGGATGGGCGTGCCTGTTCGGCGGCATCATGGTGGTACTGCTGATCGCCACGAGACTCTGGTATCCGGCGGCCTCACCCCTTGAGCGGTACGATTTCCTGTTCGTCGCGGCCGTCCTGATTCAGGTGATCTTGATCGCAGCACGCCTGGAGACCCTGGAGGAAGCCAAGGTCATCCTGATCTTTCATGCCGTCGGCACCGCCATGGAGATCTTCAAGACATCGGTCGGCTCCTGGGTCTATCCTGAAGCAAGCCTGCTCAGGATTGGAGGAGCGCCGCTCTTCGCGGGCTTCATGTATGCGGCCGTGGGCAGTTATCTCGCCCGCGTGTGGCGTCTCTTCGATTTCCGCTTCACGCATCATCCGCCGGTGTGGGCTTCGATCCTTCTGTCCGTGGGCATCTACATCAACTTCTTCACGCACCATTACGTCACGGATCTCCGGCTTGTGCTGTTTGCCGTCACCGCCCTGCTCTTCGGACGCACGACGGTCTACTTCAAGGTATGGCGCGTGCATCGCCGGATGCCGCTTCTGCTCGGCTTCGTGCTCGTTTCGCTCTTCATCTGGTTCGCCGAGAATATCGGCACCGTCACGGGCGCGTGGCTCTATCCGCATCAGATGAAGGAATGGTCGATGGTGCCGTTCACCAAGCTCGGCGCCTGGTTCCTGCTGATGATCATCTCATACGTGATGATTGCAGCGCTCAACGGGCCAGAACCATTCGCTCAGGCAAAGAAATCCTCCGCTGTCGCGAGGCCGGAACCCGTACAGGTCTGAAGGCCCGACTCCGCTCACGTGGAAAGCCCCTGCCGGCGGCTTCCTTTCGTCATGCATAACCGTCCCCCGGCGCAGGCCGAGAGACGCTGTCCTAAAGAGATGACGAGCCGGCAGTTCACTCTATCAGCGCCGCCCGGATCCGCTCTTCTTGCCGCCGCCGTCCTGCTTATTGACGGTCGCCCAGGCACGCCGCTCAGCTTCCTTTTCCGACACGCCACGGCTCTCGTAGGATTCCTCGATGTGCTCGGCCTTGCGTTCCTGCTTGTCGGTGTAAGCCGACTTGTCACCCCGAGACATGGTGCTCTCCTATGATTGGATTCTCTCGGCCGCCATCAGCCCGTTAAGGCCGGTGGCGTTCCGTGACACCAACCCGGGGCAGAACAGGAGGGTTCCGGGGTGCGCCGCTCAGCCGCTGTTGCGCAGGCCTGTAGCGATGCCGTTGATGGAGAGGTGAATGCCCTGCACCACCTGCTCGTCCGCGTCGCCCGAGCGGTGGCGCTTCAGCAGCTCGATCTGCAGATGGTTCAGCGGATCGAGATAGGGAAAGCGGTTGCGGATGGACCGCGCGAGAAGCGGGTTCTTGTCGAGAAGGGATTGCTGCTCCGTGATGACGAGCAACCTTTCGATGGAAGCCTCCCACTCACGCCGCAGCCGAGGGAAGATGGCCTGCCGCAGGGCCTCGTCCTCAACCAGTTTGGAATAGCGCGATGCGATGGCGATGTTGCTCTTGGCGAGCACCATGTCCATGTTTGACAACAGCGCCTGGAAGAACGGCCATTCGCGATACATCTCCCGCAGGAGGCCAAGGCCTGTGTCCGGGTGCTTTTCCAGATAGACGTTGACGGCGGATCCGAAGCCATACCAGCCCGGCAGCATGAGGCGGCACTGCGCCCAGCCGAAAACCCATGGAATCGCGCGCAGATCCTCGATGCGCCGCGAGTTCGCGCGCGAGGCCGGGCGGCTGCCGATATTGAGATTGGCGATCTCGCCGATCACGGTGGATTCCCAGAAATAGCGCTCGAACCCTTCAGTCTCGTAGACGAGGGCACGATAGGCTCGATAGGCGCTCTCCGAGAGTTCCTCCATGGCGTTGAGATACTCGTCGCGCGGTGCGGATTGTCCCGAATGCAACAGGGATGCCTCGAGCGTGGCAGCCGCAAGAATTTCGAGATTGCGCCGTCCGAGGTCGGAGTTCGAGTACTTGCCGGCGATGACCTCTCCCTGTTCGGTGATGCGGATGGCGCCCTGCACCGCGCCGCCCGGCTGCGCGAGGATCGCTTGGTAGCTCGGGCCGCCGCCACGGCCGACGGAGCCGCCGCGGCCATGGAAGAGGCGGAGCGCTACCCCATGATGCTTGAACACCTCGATGAGTTCGATCTCGGCCTTGTAGAGTTCCCAGCCCGACGTGAGGAATCCGCCGTCCTTGTTGCTGTCGGAATAGCCGAGCATGACCTCCTGCACCTGTCCCCTGCTGCGCAGGAGGCGCATGTAATCGGGCAGCGCGAAGAGATCGGCCATGACGCGGCCGCACTCACGCAGGTCTGCGATCGTCTCGAAGAGCGGGACGATATTGACCGCCATGTCGCCCTCATGCGGCCGAAGGAGGCCTGCCTCCTTCAGAAGAAGCGCGACCTCCAGAACGTCGGACGGATCGCTCGCCTTCGAGATCACGTAATTCGGAACGGCCGCTCGCCCATAGCGCCGATGGGCCTGCGCGGCCCCGTGCACGATGGCGAGTTCGGATGCCGTCTCCTGTGAGTAGTCCAGATAAGGCGAGGTGAGGAGCCGAGGCGTCCTGAGCTCCTCCAACAGCAGAGCAACGCGCTGCTCTTCCGAAAGCGTCTCATAGGCCGTACCAGGCGCCGCCTTCTCGAACAGCTCGCCCACAACGCGCTGGTGAACATCGGAATTCTGGCGCAGGTCGAGGCTTGCGAGATGGAAACCGAACACATCGACCGCGCGGCGCAGGCGGCGCAGGCGCCCGCGTGCGAGCGCCCCCGACCCGTTGGACACCAGCGAGCGGTGCAGGACCGACAGATCACCTCCGAACTCCTCGGCGCTCTCATAAGCCGGTGCGTCACCCACGGCGTGACGCGCCACATCCTGATGACCGAAGCTGCTGGCCGTTGCGGCCAGGCGCGCATACATGCCCGTGATCGCCCGGCGATAGGGTTCGCCCTGTCTGTGCAGGGAATGGTCGGGTGAAGTTTTGGCCAGCTCGTAAAGCTGCTCCGAGGCATTCACGTAACGTTCGTCGAGTGACAGCTCTCCTCCCAAGCAATGCAGCTCTTCGAGGTAGAAGCCGATCGCATGCTTGCTCTGCAGAAGGAGCGCCTGTCTGAGCGCGTCTTCGGTCACGAACGGATTGCCGTCGCGGTCCCCGCCGATCCAGCTTCCCATGCGCAGAAAGGATGGGATCTCCACGCTCTGCCAGACAGGATCCACCGCTGCGAGCTGATCCTCCAGCGAGGCATAGACGCGTGGCAGTTCCTTGAAGAAGGTGTAGTCGTAATAGGACAGCCCGTTCACGACTTCGTCGATCACCTTCAGGCGGTTGCGGCGCAAGATGCTCGTCTGCCACAGGGTGAGAATGGCGCGGCGGAGGGCCTCCTCCGAGGCGATCTCCTCTTCCGGGGTCAGGACATGGCGATCGCGCTGCGCCAGAACTTGGGAGATTTCCATCTCCCGGTCGATGGTGCTCTTGCGGCGAACTTCCGTGGGGTGCGCCGTCAGCACCGGACAGACCAGAGCCGAGGCGAAAAAGGCCCGCAGAGTCTCCTGACCGACACCGGCTTCCTGCGCGAGCTTCAGGGCGCGGGCGAGCGTGCCTTCGCGCGGTTCGGGAGCTGACATCGCATGAGCGCCCGCCATGGCATGAGCGCGGGAGCGGCGCACATGATGCTGGTCCTCCGCGATGTTCGCCAGATGCGAGAAATAGCTGTAGGCGCGAATGATCTGGTTGGTGCGACCCCGGGACAGGCTGTTGAGGATCGTCTCGAGTTCCCTGCGCGCGGTCTCGTCCTCGTCCCGATGGAAGCGGATCGAGGTTTGGCGGATGCGCTCCACGATTTCGAAAACCGCCTCGCCCTCCTGCTCCCGGATGGTATCGCCCAGAAGCCGGCCCAGAAGCCGGATATCGTCGCGAAGCGGAAAATCCTTCTCAGGAGTCACATCGGGATTGATAAGGGACAAGGGTCGGCTCCCGGCTCAGGCCTTCATGCTGCACCGCGAAGTAAACCCCTCTCCCCCTCCGGCCGCAAGCGTAATTTCATTTCACGGCCGCCATGCTGCCTTGAACCGCCCACCGGCCCGGATCGTCCGTCTGGCCGATCAGCGCCAGGCCGTAAGCGATGGACTCGAACTGGTCGGCCGATGTCAGCCGCTCTTCTCCGAAGCGTTCCACGAACAGCCGGCGGATGGCGGGAACGAAGGAAGTGCCGCCGGTCAGGAAGACCTTATCGATCTCGGATACCGTCACCCCTGCTCGCGAGAGAGCCTCGTCGAGCGCTTCCGCAATGCGTCTCACGTCCTCCGCGATCCACCTTTCGAAATCGGCACGGGTGATGCGTGCCTTGATGTCGACGCTCTCGGCCCTGAACCGGAATTCTGTCTCCTCCGCATTCGACAAAGTCACTTTCGCGGCAGACACGGCGCGGTAGAGTGCAAAGCCCAGATCGTATTCGATGATGTCGATGAACCTTTCCAGCGGCGCGGGCTCGAGCGCCGCCTTTGCCAGTTCGCGCAGCTCCTTGAGATCACCGCTGGTCTTCATCATGGCGAGTTGGTTCCAGCGTGCGAAATTGGCGTAGTAGTGATTGGGGATCGACAGCGTCTTGCCCATGGAACGGTAGAACCCGCCCTTGCCGAGCCGAGGCGAGACGACCTGATCCACGATGCGGTAATCGAAAGCGTCCCCGGCGATGCCGACACCCGAATGTCCGAGCGGTTCCGCCCGCAGGACGCCGCTCGCGCGGGAGAATCGCATCACGGAAAAGTCGCTGGTGCCGCCGCCGAAATCCGCCACCAGAACGGTGGAATCGTGATTGAGCCGGCGCGCATAGAAGAAGGCGGCGCCCACGGGCTCATAGACATAGCGTGCATGGTCGGCGCCGAGCTTGCCGAACGCGGAGCGATAGCGCTGCATGGCGAGATCGTCGTCGGGGTTATGCCCTGCAAATTGTACGGG
>DASRWK010000191.1:0-3772 GCA_035776715.1 Microvirga sp. | reverse complement strand
TGGATTGCGCTGCTCGTCTTCTTGGGCGCACGCAGCATCGGACAGGCCGCGCTCTATCCAAGACTGACGAGAAAGACCTTCGCCAGCCTCTCGTAGGACGACTGGGCTCAGAACCGTCCCTGCGCAATCGTCGCTGCATCGCGGCCGACGGCTTCCGTCAGCGATGTCTTCTCCTGCGCGAGCTTGTCCAGAAGCCCGCGCTTGATGTCGCCGACCAGGCCCGGGCCCTTGTAGATCATCGCGGAGTAAAGCTGAACGAGGCTCGCGCCTGCGCGGATCTTGGTCCATGCCGCCTCGGCGGAATCCACGCCACCGACGCCGATGAGCGGGATTCTGCGCTCGACCCGCAGGAAGGTTTCGGCCAGGACCCTGGTGGAAGGCACGAAAAGCGGCCTGCCGGATAAGCCCCCGGTTTCGGCCGCAAGGGCCTTCTCCTTCAGGGAATCGGGGCGAGCGACCGTGGTGTTGGAAACGGTGAGCCCGTCGATGCCGCGCTTGAGCGCCGTCACCACCATGGCGTCGAGTGTCTCGAGCGAGATATCCGGCGCGATCTTGAGGAGAATGGTTGTCTTCTTGCGCCCCTCATCGGACTTGTTGCGCGCTTCGACGCTGCGGGCGAGCAGATCGTCGAGGAACGCCTCCCCCTGCAGATCACGCAGGCCGGGCGTGTTGGGCGAGGACACGTTGATGGTGAGGAAGTCGACGAGTCCGCAGAGTGCCTCAATGCAGGTGACGTAATCGGCAATGCGATCCGCAGCATCCTTGTTGGCGCCGATATTCACGCCCACCACGCCCGGACGTCCGAGACGGCGGGAGAGACGCTCGCGCGCAACCTCCAGCCCATCGCTGTTCAAGCCGAAGCGATTGATCACTGCCTCATCCTGCGCAAGCCGGAAAACGCGCGGACGTGGATTGCCCCCCTGAGGCTTCGGGACGACACCGCCGAGTTCCACGAAACCGAAGCCGAGAGACAGAAGCTGATCGGGCACCTCGCATTGCTTGTCGAAACCCGCCGCCAGCCCCACGGGATTAGGGAAATGGCGGCCGAACACATCGACGGCCAATCGCGCATCATCCTTCGGCGCGGGCGCCGCGGGCATGAGGGAAAGAGAGCGGATCGTCAATTGGTGCGCCGTCTCCGCATCGAGCGCATGCAACGCGGGTTTTGCCAAAGAGAAGAGCGCACCAATCATGAATCGAGATCCGGAAAAACATGGCGGCCATCGGGACCGATCGGAAGCGGCTTTACCCACAAGACATCGGACAAGGCAAGCGGTGCGTACAGATGCGGGAAAAGATCACCTCCCCGGGACGGCTCGTACCGTAGATCCGGACCGAGCTTGTCGGCGTCGACGGCGATCAGCAGAAGATCACGTTGCCCTGCGAAGTGCCTATCCGCAGTTTCCTGCACCTGTTTTGCCGTGGAAAAATGGAGGTATCCATCCTGTCTATCGACGGGTGCTCCTTCAAAGAAACTGGCAGCTTCAGCTTCACGCCAAAGGCTTTCCGGGCAAATTTTATAGATGATGTGCATGAAATCCCCATCTCTCGACCCTGCTTCGGGAGCAACCCTTATTAGACATTATGTCCCAGTCGTGTCTTGCAGGTTGCAAGGGCCATAGAACAACCTTAATTCCTAGGCATAAGTTCGCTTTCAGCTTTTTCGCTTTCTTGCGAAGGTTTGTACGATGTTATCTCACGAGCGCGTTTGGGCCGCTATCGATGCACTTGCCGCCCGCCATGGAATGACCGCATCCGGGCTCGCGCGCAAAGCCGGCCTCGATGCCACCAGTTTCAACAAGTCGAAACGTGTCAGTCCTGAAGGCCGGGAGCGCTGGCCCTCAACCGAATCCATCTCGAAGATCCTTCGTGCCACGGGCGCGACGCTGGAGGATTTCCTGCGTCTTGTCGAGCCCTCCGGATCGCTGCGCCGCTCCATGCTCCCGATGATCGGCATGACGCAGGCGAGCGCCGGCAAGATCCTCACCGATGAGGGCCTTCCCACGGGGGGGCCGGGCTGGGATGAGATCGAGTTTCCCGATTTCGGCCAGGAGAAAGTGTTCGCGTTAGAGGTGACCGGCGACACGATGGCTCCGCTCTATCGCGACGGCGATGTTCTCATCGTTTCGCCGACCGCGAGCCTGCGGAAGGGCGACCGCGTGGTGGTGTGCACCACCGGCGGCGAAATCGTCGCTCAGGAGCTCAAACGCCGCTCCGCGAAGACTCTGGAACTGTCGTCTCTTACGAAAGGCAGCGAGGATCGTGCGATCCCCACGGAGGACATCGCCTGGATCGCGCGCATCATGTGGGCCCGGCAGTAAGGGCTCTCTCCCGACGGATCGGTCCGAAAAGCACCCTCACTCCTGGGACCGACGCTTCAAGCCGCGCGGGACTTCAGGAAGGCCTCATGCTCGCGCACCAGGTCGCCAGCCAGCGCCTTCGTGATGAGGGCGCGCGTTTCCTTCACGCCATAGAGCGCCACGAACGAGCCGAAGCGAGGGCCTCGCGGCTCGCCGAGCAGCACCTGGTAGATCGTGTTGAACCACTCGATGGATACGCCCGGGCGCTCGGGCGTGGCTCCTTTGGCCTTGAGGTCCTGATAGCGCGGTTCGGCACGGCCCACGTTGTAGATCTCCTCCTGAATCGCCTCTGCGGTCGCGGGACGCTCCCCGCTTTCGAACGAGGCCAGCGCATCGCTCAGACGCTCCAGGGAAGAAGCCTCCACCTCGTCCGGCAGACGATAGGTCTTCTGCGGCTTCACGAAATCCTCGAAGTAGCGCACGGCGCGCTTCACGAGGCTGTCGAGACGCGGGTGCGTCTCGGGAGATACGCCCGGCGCATAACGGCGGATGAAGCCCCAGAGCACCGCCGGGTCTTCCGAATTCGCCACGGCCACGAGGTTGAGGAGCATGGAGAACGAGATCGTGGTGCCGGGCTGATTGGCCGCGCCGGACGACACCAGTTCGGGGGTCGGCGGCTCGCCTGAATGGATGTGCCAGACCGGATTCATCAGACGCGCCTTGGAATCCTGAGCCGGATACTTCTCCAGGAAGGTCAGGTAATCGTCCACCTGGCGCGGGATCACGTCGAAGTAGAGCTTCTTCGCCTCGCGCGGCTTGTTGAACATGAACAGCGCAAGACTGTCCGGCGTGCCATAGGTCAGCCACTCGTCGATGGTCAGTCCGTTGCCCTTGGACTTCGAGATCTTCTGGCCCTTCTCGTCGAGGAAGAGTTCGTAATTGAAGCCCTCCGGCGGCTTGCCGCCGAGCGCCTTGGCGATCTCGCCCGAGAGCTTCACGCTGTCGATGAGATCCTTGCCGGCCATCTCGTAATCGACCCCGAGCGCGACCCAGCGCATGGCCCAATCGGGCTTCCACTGCAGTTTCGCGTGACCGCCCGTGACCGGCGTCTCGAAACGTTCACCCGTATCCGGATCGCGCCAGACGATGGTGCCGGCGTCGCGCCTGCACTCGTCGATCGCCACCTGCATCACGATGCCGGTCTTCGGGTGGATCGGCAGGAACGGCGAGTAGGATTGCTGTCTCTCCTCTCGCAGTGAGGGCAGCATGATCGCCATCACCGCCTCGTAGCGCTCGAGCACCGTGAGCAGCGCCTTGTCGAAAACGCCAGATCTGTAGCACTCGGTAGCCGACTTGAACTCATAGTCGAATCCGAATGCATCGAGGAATTCGCGCAGGCGCGCGTTGTTATGATGGGCGAAGCTCTCATGCGTGCCGAACGGATCCGGCACCTGGGTCAGAGGCTTGCCGAG
>DASRWK010000190.1:0-11520 GCA_035776715.1 Microvirga sp. | reverse complement strand
GACGGCAATTTCACGGCGGCCCTGGGCGTGCCGACCCTGGACGGCCTCGGCATCGACGGCGACGGGGCACATACCCTGCACGAATACGGCGTGATCTCCTCCATCGCTCCGCGCCAGGAGCTGATGAAGCGCCTGCTGGAGACGCTGCGCTGATTACGATCGGCGATCTGCGCGAGAGGCCCGGTTTCGCGGATGAGGTCGCGGATCGGGTCTGGCGTGCCTTCTGGAAGGACGACGGCCATCCGCTCGAATGGCTGGCCGGTCTCGTGCGGCTCAGTCTTGGAGCCGGTCCCATTCCCACGACCTTCGTGGCCCATGACGGCGAGCGGTTCGTCGGAACGGTCTCGGTGATCGCCTGCGACGAGGAGCAAAGGCCCTATTACACGCCCTGGATCGCGGCCCTGTGGGTCGAGCCGGAGGACCGGCGGCGCGGTGTCGGGGCCGCCCTGGTCGAACGCGCGGCGGAATTCACCTTCGACACCGGCGCGACCCGGATCCATCTTCTCTCCCGTGAGAGGCGCCGGGCCTATTACGAGAGCCTGGGATGGACGGTGCTCGAGGCGGATGCGCCTGAGCCGGGGCTCCATATCCTGATCAGGAATGTGCGAGCGGAGACCTCTCGATGAATGCGCGACCCGAGCGGAATTACCGGCCCAACGTGGGCATCGCTCTGTTCAACGCCCGTGGCCAGGTGCTGATGGCCCGCCGCCTCGGGAATTCCGGGCCGGAAACGATCGCGCCGGGACACGAATGGCAGATGCCCCAGGGTGGCATCGATGCGGGCGAGGATCCCCTGACGGCGGCCTGGCGGGAACTCCAGGAGGAAACGAATGTCACCCGTGCCGTCTATCTGGGGGAGACCGAGGGCTGGCTCGCTTACGACTTCCCGCCCTATGACGGCCCACCTCACCATCTCTCGCCGTTCCGGGGGCAGCGGCAGAAATGGTTCGCCCTGCGCTTCACGGGCGACGAGAGCGAGATCGATGTGACGCTCACGCACGGCAACGCGGTTCCGGAATTCGCGGAATGGCGCTGGCAGGAACTGGCCGATGTGCCCGACCTCGTCGTGCCCTTCAAGCGAGCCGTCTACGAACGCGTGGCGGAGATCTTCGCGCCGTTCGCCCTATCGCCGGAACCCGTCGCCCGACGCGCCTAGAGCATTCTTCGGCGAAGCGGGTCCGGTCCGCCGCCGGAAGATGCGGCCGCCGAAAGGGACGGGAGAATTCCACGCAGGCGGAAACAGCTCCTGGGCTCGCCCGGCGCGCCTCAGCCGCCGTCCTTCTCGTCCGTCTGCGCGAGTTCGGGATGCTTCTTCACAAGGGCATCCCGATCATTGGCCAGATTGTCCCAGGTGCGCGCCATTTCCAGAAGCTGGTCCCGCTGCGGCCCTTCCGGAACCTGCTTGGCGAGGATGCGGCATTCTTCGGCGTGTTTGCGGTATTCGGATGCTTTCTTCATGGGTTCTTCTCGAATAAGGCCCAAGTCTACAACGTCTGCGGGCGCAGTAGTGCAACGATGCCGTCGATGATGAACTGCACGGCGAGACCGGCGAGGATCACGCCGAGCAGGCGGGTCAGCACCACGTTCCCGGTCACGCCGAGCCAGCGCGAGACGCGCTCGGCAGCCGAGAACACGATGAGACAGCTCAGGATTCCCAGAGCGATCAGGAGGATCAGCGACGAGAGATAGACGAAGTTCCCGTCGGCCCGCCCGGCCAGGAGGATGACGGCCGTGATGGCGCCGGGACCGGCCATGAGCGGGATGGCGAGGGGAAAGGCCGCAATGTTGCGGATATGGTCCTCCGTGATGGCGACGTCGGCGGTGTGTTGCTTGCGCTCGTTGCGGCGCTCGAACACCATTTCGAACGCGATCCAGAACAGCAGCAGCCCGCCCGAGATGCGGAACGCCGGAAGGCCTACGCCCAGGAGGCGCAGGAGAACTTCGCCGCCGAGGCCGAAGAAGGCCAGGATGCAGAAGGCGATCAGACTCGCCCGGGTCGAGACGCGGCGGCGCTCCTGGGCCGTCATGCCCCGGGTCAGCGACATGAAGATCGGAGCCAGGGCAACCGGATCGAGGGTGACGAGCAGGGTCACGAGGGCGGCGGAAATATAGTCGAAGAGCATCGGCTGGACCTTGAGGACAGCTTTGCTTTATGGGGTCCTCTGGCGGTTTTGGCGAGGGGGCGCGCAACGATGTTCACGATTTTGGATCGGATCAGCTGGTCCGGGCATCCCGACAAGGCCAACGAGGACATCTGCGGGGCGTGCCGCGACTGGGCCTGGGTGATCGACACCTCGATCTTTCCCGGTACCGCTCCCGTCATGCACCCTAGGAGCGATGCGGCCTGGCTCGCCGCCTTCGCGGACGAGCGCCTTTCGAACCTCGCCCCCCGCGCCGAGGACGGCGCTGCCCTGATCCGGCATGTGATGGAGGAGGCGCGCACCGCCTACAGGACCGTCGCTCCCCGGGAGCGGCACGACGATTTCGTCTCCTGGCCGCTCGGCGCGATGACCCTGGTGCGGCGCCAGGGGGATTTTCTCGATGCCTGGACTTTCGGGGACACCACGGCCTTCCTCCGCCAGCCCGACGGGACCGTCATGACCCTGGGCGAGGCTCCCGGCCTCAGGGATTTCGAATCCGCCAAGGCGGCCGAACTGATGCAGGCTGCGGGTTCACGGCCGAACGACATTCTCGGGGAGCCCGTTTTCCTCGACTGGCTCGGGGAGCGCCGCGAGCGCCAGCGCAGGAGCGGGATCCCGGCAGCCCTCCTGAGCCTCAATCCGGATGCCGCCGATCGCCTGAGGCATGAACGTGCGCCCTGCGGGGACCGCACCATCATACTGCTCACCAGCGACGGGTTCTCGGCCCTGGTCGACCTCTACGAGGCCTTCGACGCCAAGGGTCTGATGGAGGCCGCCATCGCCTCGGGCCTGGAGCCCCTGGCGGCAAGGGCGCGGGAGATCGAGACGAGGCTGGACCCGGACGGGAAGCTCTATCCCCGGTTCAAACTGAGCGACGACACCACCGCGATCCTGCTGAGGGCTTAGGCGGGCTGATCCGCCCCCGCAGGTTGCCCATTCTCCCTCGCCACCCCATTCCCTCCGTCGTCATCCCCGGCCTTCGCCGGAGATCCCGATCCGAGAAGCGCCTCGCCTGTCCCTAGCGGGATGGCCGGGACGAGGCCGGCCATGAGGAGAGGAGACCATGACCGACGGTGAACGGGAGCCGCACCGGCGCCGGGGGCGGCCCGCTTGCCCGGTCGTCGAGGGACCCTCGCAGGGTGTGTCCTCTTGCCTCTGGAAAACCCTTCCCAAACCTTGAAAAAGGTACGGAAAACGGCCATCTAAGGATTTGAATTTCAATTGGATTCGCGAGGCTGCCTTACGGCTTGACGAAGCGGCATCTTGAGCCGCCTCTCGCGAAGGGGCAGACCGTTTTAAGAAAGACCAACCTTGACCGATCCGAACGATATCCGCTCCGGCGGCCCCGGCGGGGACCAGCCGGCTAGCGACATCAAGCCGATTTCCATCGTCGACGAGATGAAGCGGTCGTATCTCGATTACGCCATGAGCGTGATCGTGAGCCGCGCTCTTCCCGATGCGCGCGACGGCCTCAAGCCCATTCACCGGCGCATCCTCTACTCGATGCACGAGAACGGCTACACGCCGGACAAGAAATACGTGAAGTCCGCCCGCATCGTCGGTGACGTGATGGGTCAATACCACCCGCACGGCGACAGCGCGATCTACGATGCCTTGGTGCGCATGGCGCAGGACTTCTCGCTGCGCCTCATGCTCGTGGACGGGCAGGGCAATTTCGGCTCGGTGGACGGCGATCCGCCGGCGGCGATGCGCTACACCGAGTCCCGCCTCGCCAAGGCGGCGATGCCGTTGCTCGACGACATCGACAAGGACACGGTCGACTTCACGCCCAACTACGATGAATCCAAGGACGAGCCGACGGTTCTGCCGGCCCGCTACCCGAACCTGCTCGTGAACGGCGCCGGCGGCATCGCGGTCGGCATGGCCACCAACATGCCTCCCCATAACTTAGGGGAAGTCATCGACGGCTGCCTGGCCTTCATCGAGAACCCGGATATCTCCGCCGAGGAGCTGATCGAGATCATTCCCGGCCCGGACTTTCCGACCGGCGCGCTGATCCTCGGGCGTTCGGGCGCGCGCTCGGCCTATACCACGGGGCGCGGCTCCATCGTCATGCGGGCCAAGTCCGAGATCGAGGAGGTCCGCAAGGACCGCGAGGCGATCATCTTCACGGAGATTCCGTATCAGGTGAACAAGGCCTCGCTGATCGAGAAGATCGCCGAGCTCGTGCGCGAGAAGAAGATCGAGGGCATCGCGGATCTGCGCGACGAATCGGACCGCGACGGCATGCGCATCGTCGTCGAGATCAAGCGCGACGCCATGGCGGACGTGGTGCTCAACCAGCTCTACCGCTACACGCCCCTGCAGACGAGCTTCGGCGCCAACATGGTGGCGCTCAACGGCGGCCGTCCCGAGCAGATGACGCTCAAGGACCTGATCCGCGCCTTCGTCGACTTCCGCGAGGAGGTCGTGTCGCGCCGCACCAAGTTCTTGCTCAACAAGGCCCGCGAGCGCGCTCACGTCCTGTGCGGCCTCGCCATTGCCGTGGCGAATATCGACGAGGTCATCCGTCTCATCCGCACCGCGCCGGATCCGAACGCGGCGCGTGAGGCTCTCATGGGCCGCGACTGGCCCGCTCACGACATCGCGCCGCTGATCGCCCTCGTCGACGATCCGCGCCACACGATCAACGAGGACGGCACCTACCGTCTCTCCGAGACCCAGGCCCGCGCGATCCTCGACCTGCGCCTGCAGCGCCTCACGGCGCTGGGACGCGACGAGATCGGCGACGAGCTCTCCAAGCTCGCGGCCGAGATCTCCGACTATCTCGAGATCCTGCGCTCGCGCGCCCGCATCATGGGCATCATCAAGGACGAGCTGACCGAAATCCGCAACGCCTATGCCACACCGCGCAAGACGCAGATCGTGGACTGGGATTCGGATCTCGACGACGAGGACCTGATCGCCCGCGAGGACATGGTGGTGACCGTCTCCCACGCCGGCTACATCAAGCGCGTGCCGCTCTCGACCTACCGGGCGCAGCGTCGCGGCGGCAAGGGCCGTTCGGCCATGTCGACCAGGGACGAGGATTTCGTCACCCGCCTCTTCGTCGCGAACACCCACACGCCGGTGATCTTCTTCTCGTCGAAGGGCCAGGCCTACAAGGAGAAGGTGTGGCGGCTGCCGCTCGCCGCTCCGAACGCCAAGGGCAAGGCGCTTGTGAACATGCTCCCGCTCGCCCAGGGCGAGCGCATCAACGCCATCATGCCGCTGCCGGAAGACGAGGCGTCCTGGGACAAGCTGGACGTGATGTTCGCCACCTCGCGCGGCACGGTCCGCCGCAACAAGCTGTCGGACTTCGTGCAGGTCAATCGCGGCGGCAAGATCGCCATGAAGCTGGACGAAGGCGAGTACATCGTCGACGTGCAGATCTGCTCGGAGCACGACGACGTCCTGCTCACTACGGCCAAGGGCCAGTGCATCCGCTTCCCCGTGACCGATGTGCGCGTGTTCAAGGGCCGCGACTCCATGGGCGTGCGCGGCATCAACCTGGGTGAAGGCGACAAGATCATCTCCATGGCGATCCTGCGCCACGTGGAGGCGACGGGCGAGGAGCGCGCCGCCTACCTCAAGATGCGCCGCGCCGTCATGGGCGAGCAGGCGAACGGCGATGCCGACGTGAATGGCGCGGACGATGGGGAGGAAACCGAGAACGGCAACCTCTCCCTCTCGCAGGAGCGCTATGCCCAGATGAGCGCGCAGGAGCAGTGCATCCTGACGATCTCCGAGAAGGGCTACGGTAAGCGCACCCTGTCCTACGAGTACCGCATCACCGGGCGCGGCGGCAAAGGCATTACGGCCATGGCGGTCAACAGCCGCAACGGCCTGCTCGTCGCCTCCTTCCCGGTGGAGAACGCCGATCAGATCATGCTCGTCACCGACGGCGGCCAGCTGATCCGGGTGCCGGTGGACGGCATCCGCGTCGTCGGCCGCAACTCGCAGGGCGTCACGATCTTCTCCACCCGGGACAAGGAGAAGGTGGTCTCGGTGGAGCACATCGAGGGTGAGGACGCGGAAGGCGACGAGGGTGCCGACGAGGCTGAAGCCGAAGGCGGCGAGGCCGCCGGGGAGTAGGCTTCCGTCGAGTTCAGATCATCAAGGGGGGCGGGGCATCGTCCCCCTTTTCTTTGAGGGCAGATTACAGGAAGCTCGCGAAAGCGGCCGGGCTCAGGACGGCGACAGCGGTGGCAACCACGATGATGAGGCGGAGGATCATGGGGGGCTCCTGAAACCTTAACCATAGGTTAAGTGGAGTATTCCGCGCCCTTGTCCAGCCCGCCGTGCGCCAACGCACGGCTTGCCCGACAGTCCCAATCGGGGTACCCCCTTTGAGCCAAGTTGCGCAGGGCCCTCTGTGCCGGAAGCCTCGACCCCGTGACCGATGACGCCAGCTGATCCGTGTGCTGGACGGCATCCATGCCGTCGGCCGCAGCTCGCCGGACGTCACGATCTTCTCAATTCAATTTTTGTTATGCAGAAGGTTGTCTCCGTCGAGCATGTCGAGGGTGAGGACGACGAGAACGGTGAGGGGCAGCCACGGGCCACGGAGCTAGAAGTGTGATTGCCTCTTCGACAGCCAACGAACCTGAAAAGGTTTCAGTTAAACGCCTTTTTCCTGCGGATTCGAACTCGAGCTGATCCGAGGCTCAACCTTGGAGCGGCCAATCTCATAGACGATCGCTATGATGAATAAGCTGCCGGCGGCGGTCGCAATTGTCACCGTCTCTGCGAAGAGAGTAGACGCTAGGATAAGGCTGATAGGGAGGCGAAGATAATTGATCGCGCTTGCTTGAACCTTGTACTGAGTCCGATAGCCTAGGATGACGAGCAAACTTGCTGTCAGAGCAATTAGCGATAAGCTCTTTAAGAGAATGCTTATGGATTGCGTCATTCGCTAACATTGACCGGTGGGACGCTGATGATTGTGAAAGTTTGCCGTAGGGCCTCAAACTTACGACCGCTGCTTGCTCCGCCACCCAGCTCAGGCTACTTCATGGCCTTATGACACGCACCGCCCTCTATACCGGCAGCTTCGACCCCGTCACCAACGGCCATCTGGACGTCCTGCGCCAGGCCTGCGCCGTGGCGGACAAGATCGTCGTGGCCATCGGCGTTCATTCCTCCAAGGCGCCCATCTTTGCCGCCGAGGAGAGGGCCGAGATGCTCCGGGCCGTCTGCGGGCCCGTGCTCCAGGCGAGGGGCGTGGAACTGGAAGTCGCCACCTTCGACGGTCTCGCCGTGGATGCCGCCCGTCGCCACGGGGCGAGCCTCATCGTCCGGGGGCTGCGGGACGGCACCGATCTCGACTACGAGATCCAGATGGCTTCCATGAACGCCGCCATGGCGCCGGACGTTCAGACGATCTTCTTTCCGGCCTCGCCCCCGGTTCGCCCGATTACCGCCACGCTTGTCCGGCAGATCGCCGCCATGAGAGGCGACGTCTCGGCCTTCGTGCCCGGGCTTGTCGCGGAGCGCCTCAAGGCCAAATTCACGCGGCCGTAACAATTTCGATCCTCAGAGGAGAACCCAACCCATGAAGCGTTTGCTCGCAGCCGGTGCGCTCGTGCTGGCCGGACTCGTCCCCGCCGCGGCCCAGCAGGCCAATGATCCGCAGAACACTGTCTTCCTCGACACCAAGGATGGCCGCATCACCATCCGCCTGCGCCCGGACCTGGCTCCCAAGCATGTCGAGCAGATCAAGACGCTGACGAAGCAGGGCTTCTACGACGGCGTTCCGTTCCATCGCGTGATCGAGGGCTTCATGGCCCAGACGGGCGATCCCACCGGCACCGGCACGGGCAAGTCGGACCTGCCCAACATCCCGGCCGAATTCACCAACACCCAGTACAAACGCGGCTCCGTCGGCATGGCCCGTTCGCAGAACCCGAACTCCGCCAACTCCCAGTTCTTCATCTGCTACGAGGGCTGCGGCCCGCTGACCGGTCAGTACACGCTCTTCGGCGAGGTCGTGTCCGGCATGGATGTGGCCGACAAGATCAAGAAGGGGAATGCCGCCGCCAACGGCATGGTCTCGAACCCCGACAAGATCGTGAAGATGCAGCTCGCCGCCGACGCGCAGCAATGAGCCGAAACCGGCCATCCGGAGCGCGGACGGTGATCGCCGCGCTGCTCCTCTCGGCAGCATCCGCGTCCGCGGCGGCTGCCCAGGCGGATGGCCTGTTTCTCGGACAGGACGACTGGTACGAGCCCTATGAGCCTCCGCCCAGCCTGCCCGAGGGAATCCAGGGCCTCGTGAGGCCCGACTCGAACGCGGCCCGCCCCCACCGGATCAACACGATACGGGAGGTGTTCCAGGCTCTTCAGGCCTGCTGGCGCCCGCCGCAGGGGAGCGGCTATTCCGGTCAGGAGATGACGCTGCGCCTCAGCTTCAGACGCAACGGCGAGGTCCTCGGGAAGCCGCGGATCACCTACTACAAGCCGGGAACCGAAGGAGAACGGCGGGATTCGTTCGCGCGCTCCGTCCGCGAGGCCTTCGAGCGCTGCACGCCGTTTCCCTTCACGGAAAGCTTTGGGGCGGCCATTGCAGGGCGCATCTTTGCCTTCCGTTTTGTCGATGCCCGACCTATGTGAACGGGCAGGATTAGATTTTCACCGACCAAGCCGCTTCAGGAGAGACCGATGGCAGATCCCGAAAACACCCTCATCATGGAAACCACGAAAGGCCGCGTGGTCATCGAATTGCGCCCGGATCTCGCCCCCGGCCACGTGGAGCGCATCAAGACCCTGGCTCGCCAGGGCTTCTATGACGGGATCGCCTTCCATCGGGTGATCGAGGGCTTCATGGCCCAGACCGGCTGCCCCCACGGCACCGGCACCGGCGGTTCCGACCTGCCGGACCTGAAGGCCGAGTTCAATGCCGAGCCGCACGTGCGCGGCACCTGCTCCATGGCGCGCACCAACCAGCCGCATTCCGCCAATTCGCAGTTCTTCATCTGCTTCGACGATGCCCGCTTCCTCGACAAGCAGTACACCGTCTGGGGCAAGGTGACGGAAGGGATGGAGAACGTGGACAAGATCAAGCGCGGCGAGCCCGTGCGCGATCCTGACCGCATCGTCTCGATGAAGGTTGCGGCCGACGCGGCTTAGATCGGGTTTCACAGGCGCATTCCAGAAGCTCCCCCGATGTTGGGGGGCTTTCATGGGCTTCTGCCTTAGGCTTGGACGGGCGGTTGCTCGGATTTGCGCTTGGCAGCCAACGTGCCACGCACGCCGTTGATGCTGAAGAGCAGGGCGATGATGGCGATCACCACGCCCTGTCCGGGCGCGTGCATCATCTTCATGGCGACCTCGGCCACGATCCAAGCCAGGCCGATGGCAGCCACGACGAGGCTCTGCTGCTTCAGCAGCAACCATGCCAGAACGCTGGCCATGATGATCATCACGACGTTGAGAGCCTGCACGCCAATGAGTTCATAATTGTCTTCAAGGGCGCCCACCAGGTGCCGGCCGGCGAAGAGGGTATAGGCCGTCGAGAGAGCGTAGGAAAAGGCGATGTAGGCAAAGGTGAAGGCTCCGGCCTTGACAGCATCCTTCATGCCTTTTTCCGTCTTCACATCCGGCCAGAATGCATGAAGGGGAATGGGCTTCTTTTGCGGCTGGTTTTCATCGTTTTGCACAGGGGCGTCTCACAAGGCGTTGAAATGCAACTTGATAACATGAAAAGTAAAAAAGCAAGTCTTGCTGCGCGCTTGTTGCAAACCAGACCGAATATGCGGTGGATGCGGTATCCGTGGAGAGTGGCTCACAAGACCCAGAAATCGGTATCGGGTTGGTTCTGCGGATTGGCGGGCGGTAACATTCAGGTTTGAAACATCATGCGCGTCGACCTCTTCGACTTTGACCTGCCTGACGAACGGATTGCGCTGCGCCCCGTGGAGCCGCGGGATTCCGCGCGCATGCTGGTCGTCAGGCCCGAGAGCGGGTTCGAGGATCGGATCGTTTGCGATCTGCCGGACCTCCTGCAGCCGGGCGATGTGCTGGTGCTCAACGACACCAAGGTCATTCCCTCGCGGCTCTATGGTCTGCGGGTGCGCGAGGAAACCGCCGCGCGGGTCGAGATCATGCTGCACAAGCGGGAGGGCGCCGACCGCTGGCGCGCCTTCGCGCGTCCGGCCAAGAAGCTGAACGTGGGCGACCGCATTCGCTTCGGGGAGGGATCCGAGAGCACGGCCTGCGAGCTCGTGAGACTCGATGCCGAGGTCGTCGAGAAAGGGGAGGGCGGCGAGGTGGCTCTTCGCTTCTCGTTTTCGGGACCCTTCCTCGACGAGGCCATCGCCCGCCTCGGCGAATTGCCCCTGCCGCCCTACATCGCCGGAAAGCGCGCCACCGACGAGAAGGACAGGGCCGATTACCAGACGGTCTACGCCAAGGACGAAGGCGCGGTCGCTGCCCCGACCGCGGGCCTGCATTTCACCGATGAGCTGTTCCGCCGCCTCGACGAGCGCGGCATCTCCCGCCGGTTCGTGACCCTGCACGTGGGCGCGGGCACCTTCCTGCCGGTGAAGGCGGAGGATACGGAAGAACACCGCATGCATGCGGAATGGGGGACGATCACCGAGGAAACCGCGCAGGCGCTCAACGAGGCTCGGGCGCGGGGAGGGCGGATCGTGGCGGTCGGGACCACATCCCTGCGCCTCCTCGAGAGCGCCGCCCGCGAGGACGGCACCATCGCGCCCTTCTCCGGCGATACGGCGATCTTCATCACCCCCGGCTATCGATTCAAGGCCGTGGACGTGCTGATGACCAATTTCCACCTGCCGCGCTCGACCCTGTTCATGCTGGTGTCCGCCTTCGCCGGTCTGGAGCGCATGCGTGCGGCCTATGCCCATGCCATCGAGACCGGCTATCGCTTCTACTCCTACGGCGATGCGAGTTTGCTCTTCCGGCGCTGACGCTCCATTTCTGCTCTTCGTGCCCGCACGGGCTTGAGCCGATCCCATGAGGACCGAATGACCACCGAGAACTTCACCTTCACCGTCAACAAGACCGACGGCGCGGCACGCACCGGCGAGATCCGGATGCCCCGGGGCGTCATCCGCACACCCGCGTTCATGCCCGTGGGCACGGCGGCCACGGTCAAAGCCATGTATCCCGATCAGGTGAAGGCCCTCGGCGCGGACGTGGTGCTGGGCAACACATATCACCTCATGCTTCGCCCTGGCGCCGAGCGTGTGGCGCGCCTCGGCGGGCTGCACCAGTTCATGAACTGGCCCTATCCGATCCTCACCGATTCCGGCGGCTTCCAGGTCATGTCGCTGTCGGCGCTGAGGAAGGTCGACGAAACCGGTGTGACCTTCCAGTCTCATATCGACGGCTCGAAGCACTTCATGTCGCCGGA
>DASRWK010000189.1:0-3287 GCA_035776715.1 Microvirga sp. | reverse complement strand
TGGAGGCCATGGAAAAGACGGCGTGATGCTTGTTCTGGCGCAATGTGCCGAAGGGCTTCTTCGACGAAGAGGCTCGCCGGCATGTTCGTAACCTGATCGGAAAGACATTCTCTCATGGCTGATCGCGACAACGAGGCGAACCGCTTCACGGCCCGCGCGGCGCGCTATGCGCGCGTCGGCGCGAACATGGGCGGCGTGGCCGCGCGCATGGCGGGCGCGCGCCTCTTCGGCGGCGATGCGCGGGACGCCTCCAACGCGGCGGCGCTCGCGCAGGCCTTGGGGGGATTGAAGGGGCCGATCATGAAGGTGGCGCAGCTGCTCGCCACCATTCCGGATCTCATCCCGCCGGAATACGCCGCCGAGCTGCAGAAGCTGCAAAGCGAAGCGCCGCCCATGGGGGCAGCCTTCGTCAAGCGGCGCATGCAGGCGGAGCTGGGGCCGCAATGGCAGGGCCGCTTCGGCTCCTTCGATCTCAACCCCTCGGCGGCGGCATCCCTGGGCCAGGTCCATCAGGCCACCACGAAGGACGGCGAGAGACTCGCCTGCAAGCTGCAGTATCCGGATATGCAATCGGCCGTAGAGGCCGACCTGAAGCAGCTCGAATTCGTCTTCGCCCTGCACCGGCGCATGGACCCCGCCATCGATACCCGCGAGATCGCCAAGGAGATCGGCGAACGCGTGCGCGAGGAACTCGACTACGAGCGCGAGGCCAAGCACGCGTCGCTCTATGCCGATGCGCTGGCGGACGTGGAGGACGTGCGCGTTCCGAAGGTCCACCCGGAGCTTTCCACGAAGCGCCTCCTGTCGCTGCAATGGCTCGAGGGCGAGAAGATCCTGCAATTCACCGAGAGCCCGGTCGAGATCCGCAACCGGCTGGCGGTCGCCATGTTCAAGGCCTGGTGGCATCCCTTCAGCCACGCGGCCGTCATCCACGGCGATCCGCACTTGGGCAATTACACGGTCTTCTCCGAGGGCCGCGAGGCGAGGGGAATCAACCTTCTCGACTACGGCTGCATCCGCATCTTCCACCCGCGCTTCGTCGGCGGGGTGGTGGATCTCTACCGGGGCCTCCAGACGGACGACCGGGCCCGGATTGTCCACGCCTACGAGACCTGGGGCTTCCGGAACCTGTCGAACGAGCTGATCGACATCCTCAACATCTGGGCGCGCTTCATCTACGCCCCGCTTCTCGACGACCGGGTCCGCACGGTGGCCGATGGCGTGAAGCCCGGCGAGTACGGCCGCCGCCAGGCCTTCGAGGTGCACAAGGCGCTGAAGGAGAAGGGACCCGTGACGGTGCCGCGCGAATTCGTCTTCATGGACCGGGCGGCGGTCGGGCTCGGGGCCGTGTTCCTGCATCTGAAGGCCGAGCTGAACTACCACCGGCTGTTCGAAGCCGAGATCGAGCGGTTCTCGCTCGACGGGCTGGCCCGGCGTCAGGCCGCGGTTCTGACGGCGTCCGGGTTGCCGATGCCTGTGTAATGAGGTTGCATTTTGCGCGGAACGGCCGTAAAGGCCTTACCCCAGCGTCAGAGGCAACCCATGAAGATCGTCTTCGTCCATCAGAACTTTCCCGGCCAGTTCCTGCGGCTGTCGCAGAGCTTCGTCGCCGAGGGGCACGAGGTCGTGGCCCTGGGTATGGTGAAGCAATGCCGCCTGCCGGGCGTGACGTACCACCCCTATCAACCGGTTCCGGGTCCCGAGGATCCGCAGCACGAGGCGCGCTTCTCTCCGGTCGTCCCCCGCCTCCGGCGGGCCTACGGCGTCGCGCACAAGGCGCGGGAGCTGGCGAAGCAGGGATTCGAGCCCGACGTGGTGGTGGTGAATACGGGCTGGGGCGAGAACCTGTTCCTGAAGGACGTCTGGCCCAGGGCCCGGCACGTGGCCTATTTCGAGTATTACTACAACGCAAAGGGGCAGGACCTCGATTTCGATCCCGAGTTTCCCGTCACCAACGAAGAGGTGATCTGGCGTCTTCGCCTGAAGAACGCCATGCAGCTCGGAGCGCTGGACGCCGCCGATCTGGCCGTCGCGCCCACGCGCTATCAGCGCGACACCTTCCCGTCCTATCTCCGGGACCGGCTCGCCGTCATCCATGACGGCATCGACACCAGGCGGCTCGTCGCGGACCCGGCGGCGGGAATCCAGATCGGCAAGGACGGCCTGAGGCTGAGCCGCCGGAAGCCGGTCGTCACCTACGTGACCCGCAACATCGAGCCGATGCGCGGGGCTCACATCGTCTTCAGGAGCCTGCCCTACCTGCTCGACATCGACCCTGAGCTCCAGGTGGTCGTCATCGGCGGCAAGGGCAACAGCTACTCGGGTGCCGCCCCGGGAGGGCAGTCCTGGTACGAGCACTTCAAATCCGGGATCGACCGGCCGGTGGACTGGTCCCGGGTCCATCTCGTCGGAAATCTGCCCTACGAGCAGTTCGTGAGGGTGCTCCAGATCTCCTCCGCCCATGTCTACATGACCTATCCCTTCGTCCTGTCCTGGTCCTCCATCGAGGCCATGGCGCTCGAGTGCAGGATCGTCGCCTCGGACACGGACCCGGTCCGGGAAATCATCACGGATGGGGTGAACGGGCGCCTCTTCCCCTTCTTCGACCACGAGGCCCTGGCGAAGCGGGTGGGGGAGACCCTGTCGGAAAGGGAGAAATCCGACGCCATGGCGAAGGAGGCGCGAAGGATCGCGGTGGAGCGCTACGACTACGAGACGGTCTGCCTGCCGCAATGGCGTGAGTTCCTGGGGATAAAATGACAGCCCCGTGCGTTCATAAAGTTTCCTCGGAGTTGCTTGGAAAGATTGCGGCTCCTCACCGCATGCGCTAAACGCAGCAATTAACAACCGATGCTAATAGGGCGTTGAATCATGGCCGATACAAAACATGCGCCGCATGGGGGTTACAGTCCGGATATGGATGGCCCTGCCCATGAGGTGACCTACACCGGGTTCGTGCGGTTTGCCGAGATCGCGACGGCCGTCGTCATCTGTCACGTGCTGGCTCTGGCGGTAGGCGGCATCAAGCATGCCTGGCTGACGGCGATCTTCGGGGTCATCCTCTCGCTGGCCTCCGGGGCGATCGGAGCCATCGCTCCATCGATCGGGGTTCGCGCCCCGGCCGCCGTGGGTGTTCTTCTGCTGATTGCACTCATCCTTTACTGACCGAGTTACAAGGCCCTGTTTTCAGGGCCTTTTCTTTGTCTCAACCGATCGCTGGGGGCATCATGCGAATCGCCGTTCTTTCCGAGACCGAGGGAGCGGAGACCCGCGTCGCCGCGACCCCC
>DASRWK010000188.1:0-4404 GCA_035776715.1 Microvirga sp. | reverse complement strand
GAATCGCGGATCGCCTGATCCATGGCCACATGGTTCCAGGCGGTGCCGCGGCCGTGAAAGCGCATGGCGCGGCGGTCCACGAGGGAGTCCACGTCGATCTGCGGGGCTCCGTGCACTTGGCAGCGGAAGCCGAACTTCTCGTAATCCTCGGCTTTCGCAATACCCGACTTCGCTTCGCGCAAAGAGGCAAGCACCTCCTGCGTGTTGTTGCCGATGGACGAAACGATGCCCATTCCGGTGACGACGACGCGCCTCATAGCCTACCTCTTCATAGGATCTTGGATGCAGCCTTACTCAACACGTAAGGCTTGACCGGCCCATTCTCAACCGCGAGCCTGCGGGGGATCGCCAAGCGATCCGTCGAACCGATGGCCCCGCCGCACGCGGCAGGGCCGGTTTTTCGAAAAGATCATGTTTTGTCAACATGATGCGCATTTCCGGCATTGACCTTCGGGCAGCCGTGAAGGGGTCAGCCGCCGACCGGGGTCTCCGCCTGAAACAGGCCGACGCGCATGTCCTTGGCCTCGTAGATGCGCCGTCCGTCGGCCTCGAGCCAGCCATCGGCGATACCGAGCACGAGCTTGGACCGGAACACGCGCTTGAGGTCCACGCCGTAGACCACCTTCTTCACGGTGGGCAGCACCTGGTCGGAGAATTTGACTTCGCCGACGCCCAGCGCCCGGCCGCGGCCGGGGGAGCCGCCCCAGCCCAGGAAGAAGCCGGTCAGCTGCCAGAGCGCGTCCAGCCCCAGGCAGCCCGGCATGACGGGGTCGCCCGCGAAGTGGCACGGGAAGAACCAGAGGTCCGGGCGGATGTCGAGTTCGGCGCGCACATGGCCCTTGCCGTATTCGCCGCCGTCCTCGGCAATGGAGGTGATGCGGTCGAACATCAGCATGGGGGGCAGCGGCAGCTGCGCATTGCCGGGACCGAACAATTCTCCGCGCCCGCAGGCAAGGAGCTCTTCGTAGTTAAAGCTGGACTGGCGGGCCATCCGGGGTGCCGATCCTTTCATTTCGTTCTCAAAAAGCGGCCCAGGGCAGGTCCCGGGGCCTTCGATGGGGCTCTGGTAGCACAGGCTTGGCCGTCCATCAAAGGGACCCGGGCGCCGAGCGGCAATTCTTTTGCCGTTCCCATCCTAAGGGGCGTTCCTTAAGCGCGACCGCGGATCACCTTGCGGCGACCCCCTCGCTTTCCTATGATTGTGATGATAGAAGCGCTCGTTCCCGCAAACAGTTCCGACGATGACAGATCCTTTGTCCGCCTATATCGAGTCCACCACGGCTCCGGCCCACCGGAGGGGTTGCCCCCTGTCCGAGCTGCGCGACAAGCTCCGCCGCGTCGGCCTGCGCCCCACCCGGCAGCGCGTGTCGCTTGGCTGGCTCCTGTTCGGCAAGGGCGACCGCCACATCACGGCCGAGATGCTGTTCGAGGAGGCGAGCCGCGCCCGCGTGCCCGTATCCCTTGCCACCGTCTACAACACTCTGCATCAGTTCACGGAAGCCGGCCTCCTGCGCCAGCTCGCCGTCGACGGCTCCAAGGCCTATTTCGACACCAACCCCACCGAGCACCACCACTTCTTCCTTGAGGACGAGGGCGAGCTCGTGGACATGCCCGCCGCCGCCGGCGTGAGCGTGGCGGATCTGCCCGAGCCGCCCGAAGGCATGGAAGTGGCCGGCGTCGA
Source organism: Microvirga sp. (assembly GCA_035776715.1). Classification (GTDB taxonomy): domain Bacteria; phylum Pseudomonadota; class Alphaproteobacteria; order Rhizobiales; family Beijerinckiaceae; genus Microvirga. The sequence goes on along the minus strand of DASRWK010000188.1, from coordinate 2,723 downwards.
GGTGATCGTGCGCCTTCGCCGTAAGTCGTCCTAGAAAGTCTCCGAACAGGGTTCAAGGCGGCAGCCGGAGCATCGGACCCGGGAGCGGAGTACGCTTCGGGTCGATCCGGTGCCGGTTTCCTCAAGGAGCGCATCGTTCTCAGCGGAGCCGAAGGTCCGGGAGCGAAGACCGGGCCCGCCGTTCCCGTGATGCGCCAGGGCTCCCGTCATGCCGCTCGTCCATGCCCTCGCCGCCGTCCTCGTCACCGTCATCTGGGGCCTGAGCTTCGTGGTGATCAAGCTCGGCGTGGGCGCCATGCCGCCCCTGCTGCTCTGCGCCCTGCGCTTCTTCTTCGCGGCCCTTCCGGCGGTCTTCTTCATCCCCCGCCCCAAAGTTCCTTTCGGGAATGTGGTGGCCTACGGCTTCTTCCTCGGCGTGGCGCAGTTCGGGCTACTCTTCGCGGCCATCGCGTTGGGCATGCCGGCGAGCCTCGCCTCGCTCGTCATGCAGGCGCAGGTCTTCTTCACGATCCTCTTCGCAGCCCTTTTCATGAGCGAGCGGCCGGGCCTTCACCAGATCGCGGGCGGCCTCATCGGGTTCTGCGGCCTCGTCGTCATCGCCGTGCCGCGCCTGTCCGGAAGCGGGGCCGGGCCGTTTCTCATGACGGTGGCCGCCGCGGCCGCCTGGGGCGTGGCGAATATCGTCTCAAAGCGCGCGGGCCGGGTGGACATGTTGAGCTATGTCGTCTGGGCGAGCCTCGTCGCGCCGGTGCCCCTGCTGGGTCTGTCGCTTCTGCTCGACGGCCCGGCCCAGGTCTTCTCCGCCCTGACCGGCATGAGCCTGGGCACCTGGGGAGCCGTGGCCTACCTGGCCTATCCCACCACGGTCCTCGCCTTCGGAATCTGGGCCTATCTGCTCTCCCGCTATCCGGCCGCGACCGTGACGCCGTTCGCCCTGCTCGTGCCCGTGGCGGGTATTCTCGGCCCGGCTCTCGTCCTGGGCGAGGCCATGCGGCCCATCGAGGCGATCGGCGGCGCCGTGGTGGTCGCGGGCCTGGCGCTGAACGTGTTCGGGGGAAGGTTCCTGGGGCGCCAGAGAGCCGCTTGACCGCGCTCAGCGGATGAAGCCGAAGCCGACGAGGGCGTAGACGATCAGGAAGACGGCGACGAAGACGTTGAGAAAGCGCGGCGCGACCAGGGAGGCGACGCCGAGGACCAGCGCGACAATGGGGAGGAGCTTGAAGCTCAGGTTGATGGACATGGACGGGACCCGAGAGCGGAGAACGATACCCCGTTACCTACCTGAGCATTCCTTGACGAATTGCAAACGGCCCCGGGCCGGCCGCCATGGCGCCTATTCGATCTGCTCGTTGGGATAGACGCCCCAGAGCTTTTCCTGGTGCACGTAGCCGTCGAGATCGCGCGCGTTCTCCCTGGTGATCATGACGCGGCACCATTTGCCGTCGCAGGCCTTCACGTTGGTGATCACGCCAGGCTGCATGTGGGCGATGACGCCGCCCCTGTCGTCCGGCCGGTCGAGCAGGTTGATCGGCGGCTCGCCATCCTTGGCCCATGGCATCACGAGGGCCGTGCGCCGGCCGGAGAGAAGGGAATGGAGCACCCAGCCTTCGGTGCCTTCCGAATCGCGGATGCGCCGCCAGGTCTCGTATTCGGCGACGATCTCGACGGGCAGGCCCGCGCGCTGGAACACCCAGGCCGTCCTGTGATCCTTGGAGGGGCCCTCGCGCAGGTTCACGCGGTCGGTCTTCAGGCTCACGAAGCGCGGCACGGGCAGGCCCGTGCCGAGGCGTCCGCCGGGAGGCTGCTGCGCCTCGGCCGACACTGCGCTCACAAGAAAAGCGGCAATGGCGACGACGATCTTGCGCATGGACTTCCTCTCGGCGACTTTGTGTCTGCTCAAGCCTCTGATAGAGAAGCTTGGCTGATGCCGCCACGCGGCGGCTCGTCGCTTTTTGTTGCCGGAACAGGGTTAAGGGAGCGTGAAGGCCTCCCGAAAACCCGTTCGTTTTGACGCGGGATTGCTGAGAGCCGATGAAAAAGAGACCTGCCGTCGTCGTCACCCGCCGCCTTCCCGACGTCATCGAAACACGTCTGCGCGAGCTGTTCGATACGCGCCTCAACCTGGAGGACAAGCCCCTCTCCCGGGAGGAGCTGTCGGAGGCGGTCCGCACGGCGGACGTGCTCGTGCCCACCATCACGGACGAGGTCGACGCCGCGCTGATCGAGCAGGCCGGTCCCAATCTCAAGCTCATCGCGAATTTCGGCAACGGCGTCGACAATATCGACGTGGCGGCTGCCGTCGCGAAGGGAATCACGGTCACCAACACGCCGGGCGTGCTCACCGAGGACACGGCCGACATGACCATGGCGCTCATCCTCGCCGTGGCGCGCCGGGTCGCTGAAGGAGCGCGCGTGATCCCCGAGGACGAGTGGAGCGGCTGGTCGCCCACCTGGATGCTCGGCCACCGGATCACCGGCAAGCGCCTCGGCATCGTCGGGATGGGCCGGATCGGCCAGGCGCTCGCCCGCCGCGCCAAGGCGTTCGGGCTCTCGATCCACTACCACAACCGCCGCCGGGTTCCGACGCGCATCGAGGAAGACCTCGAGGCCACGTACTGGGAAAGCCTCGACCAGATGCTGGCCCGCATGGACGTGGTGTCGGTCAACTGCCCGCATACGCCAGCCACCTACCACCTTCTCTCCGCCCGCCGGCTCAAGCTGCT
>DASRWK010000187.1:0-3525 GCA_035776715.1 Microvirga sp. | reverse complement strand
TGCTCTTCGGCTTCGGCGAGGAGCCGCCCGAGGTCTGGCCGCCGGGAATGCGGTGCCTACTTGTCGTCTATGCGGTGACCACCTGGCTCTATCGTTTCTTCCTCTTCCTCGGAATCGCCGTCCTCGTTTATCACATGTTCTTCAAGCTCCTCGGCCTCTTTCTCTTCGCGGTGGAGTTGTGGTGGTTCATTGCCAGGCCGATCGTGCGCGAGGTCGGCGAATGGGTGAGGCGCAGGCGCGGCCGGACGCTCAACCGCCGCTCGGCCGTCACCTTCACGATCCTGGCGGCCGTGCTGATCGGACTCTTCGTCCCCTGGCGCGGAACGGTTCATGCTCCGGCGGTATTGGTGGCACGCGAGCGCGTGCAGCTGTTCTCGCAGGTGCCTGGCCGGGTTGCCTCCTTCAACGTTGCAGCCGGCGACCGAGTGGAGGAGGGGGCGCTGCTCGTCACCTTCGCTTCTCCAGACATCGCCTACAAGCTGGCGCAGGCGCGCCGGCGCGTGGCGAGCCTGGAGGCTCAGATAAAGGCGCTCACGCAGGCGTCGGAGCATCGCTCGCGCGCGCTCGTGCTCGCACGCGAGCTCGAGCGCGCGCGAGCCGAGGAAAGTGTGGCCCTGGCCGAGCAGGACCGCCTCTTCCTACGCTCGCCGATCACCGGGACGGTGGTGGAACTCGCCGACCCGCTCGGACCTGGCGAATGGGTCAAGACGGGCGAGTTCGTCGGCGTCGTCGCTGATACGTCGGCGGCGCGCATCGAGGCCTATGTGGCGGAAGCCGATCTCGGCCGGATCGAACCGGATGCCACTGCTGTCTTCGTGCCTGCCGATCCTGCCGGGGCGCGCGTACCGGCGCATGTCGCGACAATCCACGGAACGGCCATTAAAACCTTGTCGGACCAAGAACTCGCTTCTATCCACGGCGGAGCCCTTGCGACACGATGGGGGGCAAACGATACGCTCGTTCCCGAGGTTCCAGTCTACCGCGTTACGCTGAAGCCGCACGAGGCGGTCGATGTCCGCCACACTCTGACTGGCACTGTGCTCCTCGAGGGCCAGCCCGCATCAATCGCAGGGCAAGTCTGGCGACGGGTGCTCAGCGTCGCGATCCGCGAGAGTGGCTTCTGAACCCATTTCGGCGTTCCATTTGTCCTATCAATAGCTTTCCATTGACGGCCATCCGAGCTTCCTGCGTGCTCGAACATTGCCCGACATTGCTCATCCTGTTTGGCTGAGGCACGCCAAGCATTTCAAGCGCTAAACTGCACAACCGGCAAATTGGGAACTGCAAGCTCAAAACTGACACCGCAGCTATCGAGTCCAATTCGGATTGGCCAGCCTCAAAGGTTTGATCCGAATCCATGACGGTTGACTCCTGAGGGATCGATGGCCGCATCCCTCTCACTCTGCAAGAATTGCGTCAACGGTGGCGCCCTTCTCGACCGCAAATGCGAGTTCGGCCTCTTTCTCCAGTGTTCCCTCCGCTACCTGAACTGTCTGTCGAGACCACAGGCCGAGCATCGAAACCGGAGCGAGGGCGGATAGGTCAAAGTTCGGTGAAGCCTCAACGGGCTCCCGCTGAATCAATTCGCTGCAAAAGTGACCGCCGGTCGACGGGTTCTGACCCAGGACGGCATATGGGGGGCCGCAACTCGGTGCGACGCCGACCACTCACTCGCGGAAACGTGTCCGGATCGACTGCTTAGGCTAGCTGCATAATGGAGACTGAGCTTGGGAACATAGCCTGGAGTGCCAGCGAGGCTTGTAAGAGCCGCTTATGGCACGAGGCAGACGAAAGCCGAACTTCCGTTGTTATAGGGTAGACTGCCCCTCATAAGGCCAAGCCCAACGGCTCAGCGTGACCCATAGCGGTCCTTCCTATGAATCCACGGCCCGTCCGCGCATATAGGCTTGGGGACTGCATCCCATCTCCGTGCGGAATGCGTACACGAAAGCCGACGTCGAGCCGTAGCCGAGCTCCAAGGCCGTCCGGGTCACGTCCATACCGCCGCCCATGAGTTCGATTGACTTGAACAGCCGCAGGCGGCGGCGCCAGGTCCGCAGGCTCATGCCCACCTCCGCTTCGAAGCGGCGGGTCAGGGTCCGTTCTGACATCCCAAGCTCCCGGCCCCACGCTTCCGATCCACGCCGGTCGGCCGGAGCCGCGTAGAGCGCCTCGCACAATGCCGTCAGCGGCGAGCCCCCACGAGGCCATGGAAGCGCGCCAGGAAGGGGGCGTGCACGCCGGAGCTGGTCCAGGATCAGGTCCGTCACGCGGCCGGCGTAGCCGTCGCGGTCCTCCTCGCCCTCAATCTCGGTGACCTCGACGATGAGTTCCTTGAGGAGCGGCGTGACGCCGAACACGGTTGGGCCTCCGGAAGGCCGCGACCCGCCTCGTCGGCGATCCAGAGGCTGCGGAACTCCGCCCCGAGCAGCGATCCGACAGGATAAGGATTTCTTCGGATCTGAACATCTTGCGCTCGTGGTCTGGTCGTTCGCCTGTTGCCATAGCAGCATGGGGCGGCCTCGTCTGCACAACAGACGTCGCAATCATGTTATCATTTGATATGTCCATTGCGCCCCGCTCTAATCGGTGCGCTCACACCTTCTCGGCCATCTGTATCGCCGCCGCTGTCGCCTTCTACCTCGATTGATGGGTCCTGACCTTAGGCAGGTCGCTGGGATCAGGGAAGTGGGCGGGACCGGCAACGGCCTCACATGATCATCTGCGCATCGCCTGGCATTTCCATCTCGCGTACCTGGTTCATCCAGGCGAGTTTCACGAAGCCCTCCAGGTACCGCTCCCATCCGTCGGTCCCGAAAAGCTGCTCGATGCCGACATTGGACCGCAAGATATCGTCAACAGGATCGGCATTCGGCAGCAAAAGCCACCAGACTCGATTGTGGGGGATAAGCGGCAGCGGTACTCCGCCGCCCGTGAGACGGTTCATTCAAGCCGGGCCTCGGCGGACCAGCGACGTCTTCCAGGAGTCGACGGCCGATCCGATTGATGCTGCCTCGTCCTGCCGATCCGTTGCCTGATGACGGCGCGAGCGGATGGTGCCTCTCCGATGAGCGCCATCGCACGCGTTGAGAAACTGGAACGGCCTTGCTAAGGTCCTGCTTCGGGATTCCGCAGAAGAATCCACCGTCAAGCCGAATGCGCGTCAATGGGGGCGTCAGGGAAGAAGATGTCCGGTTCTATCCGCCCAATCCACCGCACCGCGCTGAAAGCGCTCAGCCTCTCATCCGTCCTGGCAACCGTGCTATTGCTCGGCGGGGCGACTGTCGCGCTCGCCCAGGATGCGTATCCCCATGCAAACGAGCCGATCGGCAACGTCGAGCAGATCTACGACGGGGCGCTCGCGCCCGACCTCGCAGTCAACACCTTCCGCAACATCGACCGCCTGTTCCCGACCCGCACGATCAAGGCGGGCGGGGAACCGTCTGCGCTACCGAAGTCGGAGAAGGAGCTCGGCAACGTCGTGGCCGACATCAAGGGCGAGAAGTACGACATCTATGACTACCT
>DASRWK010000186.1:0-3854 GCA_035776715.1 Microvirga sp. | reverse complement strand
CTTCAGAAGGGCGAAGAAGTCGGACACGTCTCCCTGCGAGAGCCCCGTATGATTGAGGCTCCGGGTTGGGGATTTGGTCAAACTGTTCGACAGGTTGTTCATATCCAATGATCTTCCGCGACGCTGAAGAACGAGGCGCGAGCGCCTCTCGGTGTCAGCTCCTCGCCGGAGGGCTTGAACGGTGCTCAAGCCCTCCGGGGAGGAGCGGGCGGCGATTGCCGCCCGGCTCAGCCGGTTAGTGGCCCGTATCGACGATCCGGGGCAGGGTCTCGAACTGGTGGAACGGAGGCGGGGAGGACAGGGTCCATTCCAGCGTCGTCGCACCTTCGCCCCAGGGGTTCCCGGCGGCCTTCTCCTTGCGAACGAAGGCGTAGATCACGCCGCCGATGAAGACGAACAGGCCGACGAAGAAGATGTAGGAGCCGATGGAGGACACGAGGTTCCAGCCGGCGAAGGCGTCCGGATAATCCGCATAGCGGCGCGGCATGCCGGACAGGCCGAGGAAGTGCATCGGGAAGAACAGCACGTTGGCGCCGATGAAGGCGATCCAGAAGTGCAGCTTTCCGATCCACTCGGGCATCACGTAGCCGGTGATCTTCGGGAACCAGTAGTAGATGCCGGCGAAGATCACGAACACGGCGCCGAGCGACAGCACGTAATGGAAGTGGGCCACCACGTAGTAGGTGTCGTGCATGTAGCGGTCGACGGGAGCGTTCGCCAGCACCACGCCGGTGACGCCACCGACCGTGAACAGGAACACGAAGCCCACCGCCCACTGCATGGCCGCCGTGAAGCGGATGGAGCCGCCCCACATGGTGGCGATCCACGAGAAGATCTTCACGCCCGTGGGCACCGCGATCACCATCGTGGCGAACACGAAGTAGGCCTGGGTCTGCAGCGAGAGGCCGACCGTGTACATATGGTGCGCCCACACGACGAAGCCGACGACGCCGATGGCCACCATGGCGTAGGCCATGCCGAGATAGCCGAAGATCGGCTTCTTCGAGAAGGTGGAGATGATGTGCGACACGATGCCGAAGGCCGGCAGGATCATGATGTACACTTCGGGATGGCCGAAGAACCAGAACAGGTGCTGGTAGAGCACCGGGTCACCGCCGCCGGCCGGGTCGAAGAAGGTGGTGCCGAAGTTGCGGTCGGTCAGCAGCATCGTGATCGCGCCCGCCAGAACCGGCAGCGACAGGAGCAGCAGGAACGCGGTCACCAGCATCGCCCAGGCGAACAGCGGCATCTTGTGCAGCGTCATGCCGGGAGCGCGCATGTTGAGGATGGTGGTGATGAAGTTGATCGCGCCCAGGATCGAGGCCGCGCCCGCCAGGTGCAGGGCCAGGATGCCGAAGTCGAGTGCCGGGCCGGGATGGCCGACGGTCGAGAGCGGGGGATACACGGTCCAACCGCCGCCGAAGCCGAGGGAGCCCGGAGCGCCTTCGACGAAGAGCGACAGGAGCATGAGGCCGAAGGCCGCAACGGTGAGCCAGAACGAGATGTTGTTCATCCGCGGGAAGGCCATGTCCGGTGCGCCGATCATGATCGGGATGAACCAGTTGCCGAACCCGCCGATGAGGGTGGGCATCACCATGAAGAACACCATGATGAGGCCGTGGCCGGTCACGAAGACGTTGAAGACCTGCGGATTGGAGAAGAACTGAAGCCCCGGTTCCTGCAGCTCCAGGCGCATGGCGATCGACAGGATGCCGCCGATGATGCCAGCCGTGAAGCCGAAGATGAGATAGAGCGTGCCGATATCCTTGTGGTTCGTGGAGTAGAACCAGCGGCGCCAGAAGCCGGGAAGATGATCGTGGTGATCCGCGTGAGCGGCATCAGCTGCATTTGCCATAATGAGACCTCTGTGGTCCTTGCTATTCTAAATTACTGAGCGGTCGCGAACTTGAGCGGAGCCGAGCCTTCCGTGGAAGCATAACGCTGCTTCGCCTCGGCCAGCCAAGCGGCATATTGCTGCTCGCTCACGACGCGGATTTCGATCGGCATGTAGGGATGGCCGTTGCCGCAGAGCTCCGAGCACTGGCCGTAGTAGACACCTTCCTTCTCGGCCTTGAACCAGGTCTCGTTCAGGCGGCCGGGAATGGCGTCGATCTTCACCGCGAAGGACGGGAGGGCGAAGGCGTGGATCACGTCCGCGGAGGTGACCTGCACGCGAACGACCTTGCCCACCGGCACGACCATGGCGTTGTCCACGCCGAGAAGGCGCGGCTGATCGGGCTTCAGGGCGCTGGCTTCCGTGATCATGTTCGAGTCGAAGCTGAAGCCGCCCTGATCGGCCGGATACTCGTAGCCCCAGTACCAGGAATAGCCGGTGACCTTCACGACCACGTCGGCCGGGGGCGGAACCAGTTGCTGGCGGAGGAGGCGGAAGGAGGGAATTGCAATCGCCACGAGGATCAGCACCGGAACGATCGTCCAGGCCACCTCGAGGAGGGTGTTGTGAGTGGTCTTGGACGGGACCGGATTCTTCCGCTCGTTGAAGCGGGCGATGATCACCAGGAGCAGCGCCAGTACGAACAGGCAGATCGCGGCGATCAGCCAAACCAGATAGGTGTGGAAGTTGGACACGCTCTGTCCCAACTCGGTCACCATCTCCTGCATGCCGGTTTCCCAAGGAGAGGGGCGGCCAGCGGCAGCCCATGCCTCACTTATGCCCAACACAAGTGCGACCGCTGCCGTGGAGAGGGCGGTCACCGATCGACGTCCATTCTCGATCCGCATCGGCGTTCCAAAGCTCCTAAAGATGTAGTGGCCGGGGGCCACGAAAGCATAAAGGCGACGCTCCGGACGTGCGAATACCGGCGCCCGGCTTGCGCCATCACCTTTGATCCACGTCAAAGATCACAGGATGCGCCGAAGCGCAACGGTTCTGAGGTCGCAATCTGTGCGTCATAACCGCCAAAAGCGATTGTGGCCCTACTTATCCCCCTCTCGCTTGACAGCATAGCCCCTGCCATGGTCCCAACGGCCAAAGATTTGGATCGGAGCGGCCGGGCCGCCGCCTTCAGGGCAAAGGTTCAACAAGGAGAAACCGATGGGCGTATCGCGATGGATCCAGTACGGGGCGGCGGCTTTCCTCGGCCTGTCGGCCTTGGCCGCTGCAGGCGGCGCCAGTGCCCAGGGCATGGTGAAGAACACCTATGGCGACTGGCAGATGCGCTGCGAAACCCCTGCGGGCGCCACGGCCGAGCAATGTGCCCTCGTCCAGAACGTAGTGGCGGAGGACCGGCCGAACGTCACTCTGGTGATTATCGTGTTGAAAACCGCCGACGGCAAAAGCCGCCTCCTTCGCGTCGTCGCGCCCCTGGGTATTCTCCTGCCGTCCGGCCTGGGCCTGAAGATCGACGAGACGGATATCGGGCGCGCCGGGTTCGTGCGTTGTTTGGCCACGGGTTGCGTCGCCGAGGTCGTCATGGAAGATAATCTCATCAATCAGATGAAGTCCGGGCAGTCCGCCACCTTCATCGTGTTCCAGACGCCGGAGGAGGGCATCGGCATTCCCGTGTCGCTGAACGGATTCGCGGCCGGCTTCGATGCGCTTCCCTAAAAGATTGCCAGAAGGGAGCTGGGGGATTCGATGGTTAAGGGTTTGGGTATGAAGGCCGGTGCGGCCTTCGCCGTTCTGGGCGTCTCGGCTCTGGCCGGGTGCGGAACCCCCGGCGAGGGCGGTTTCGGGATCGGCGAGATGCTGCTGACGGGGGGCGCCTCGCTGGCGCCGGTCCAGGCCAAGGCCATGGACGATGTCTATTGCCCGCCGGTGACGATCTTCGAGGGCGGTTCCGCGATCCGCGCCGGCGATCCTTCGTCCCCGCGCAGCCAGATCGCCATCAGCA
>DASRWK010000185.1:0-4598 GCA_035776715.1 Microvirga sp. | reverse complement strand
CCAGACGGGAGACGTCCTCCGTGATGGACACGGCGTCCCGGTTCTCGCCAAGGGCACGGAGCTCTTCGACCTTCGCCTCGAGCTCGGCGACGGGCTTTTCAAAATCGAGGTAACTGCGCATCAGACTCTATGGAAAATGAGGGCCAGGGTGACGGAACAGCCTCGCCGATGGGGGCGGACACTGGCGATTTAGGGCTCCCAAGTCAAGTTGAGGCCTGTCTTACTCCCCCGAAACAGGGCAAAATCAAGGAAGGTCTCCGAGCCTGGACGCCGTTGCCGGTACGAAAACCGGGACCGTGCGGCGGGACCGGCGCACGGCCATGACCGTGCCGGGGCGGTAGAGCTGCTTGGTCGCCTCCACGATGTGAAGGCCCGCGAAAGGCAGGGAGAAACCAGATCCGATGCTCTCCCAGGCCTGAGCCGTGCCGAGCACGAGGCGGTTGGCGAGGGGCGGAACGTAGAGGGTTTCCGCCCATCCCTCCGGCGAGAACCAGGTCTGCCGCATGAGGCTCTTGAGCTGGGAGCGGCTGTAGGGCTGGCCGTAACCGAAGGGAGTGGTGTCCATCCGCGCCCACAGGCCCCGCCGGTTCGGAGCCACCATGATGACGCGGCCGCCCGGGGTGAGAATGCGCCAGATCTCGTGGAGGAGCTCGCTCGGGCTCTCCACCGTCTCGAGGGCATGCACCACCAGCACCCGGTCGATCGAGGCGTCGGGCAGGGGCATCGTCAGAGGGTCCACGAGGGCCGAGGCCGAGACCCCGGTGCTCGGCCAGTTCACCACGCCCTGGCTGGCGGGCATGAAGGCAATCGTCCGCTCGGCTTTCCCCCTGGCGGTCGAGAGATAGGGGGGCGCATAGCCGAGGCCGAGCACGCGCAGGCCCGTCAGCGGACCCCAGAAACGATCGATGGCCCGGCCCACATAGCGGCGTGTCACGGTCCCGAGAGGGCTCGCATAGAAGCTGCGCAGATCGGTGATGTCGATGCTCATGGCCTCGTCAGGGTGCCTTTCGGTCCATGCGGACAACGCATGGCGATGGACCAGGATCGGGTTTTCGCTCGCATATCGTTCATGGGAAAGAGCGGGTTTCGCCCTTCGCCGGCGCGGATCTTCGGTTTGCACGCACGATGCGATCCTCCCAAAGTAAGCCTCGGATAGGCCCCAAGGTGGATTCCCCTTTTGGATCCGTAGCTCTAGTTGACTGTTCCATGATCGCCCGCAGCGTATCAAGACAAGGTTCCGCGATGTCAGCCCAGATCCACGCCTTTCTCTGCCTGCAGGACAATATCGGTGTCCTGATCCATGATCCCAAGACGGGCGAGTGCGCCGCCATCGATGCGCCGGAGGAGGGGCCGATTCTCGCGGCCCTGGCGGAGAAGGGCTGGCGCCTCACGGATATTCTCGTCACCCATCGCCACAGCGATCACGTGCAGGCCGTCGAAGCCCTGAAAAGCCGCACCGGCTGCCGCGTCGTCGCGCCCGCCAGGGCGCGTGAGGCCGTGCCGGGCGCCGATCTCTGGGTCCGCGAGGGTGACGGGGTGCTGGTGGGCACGCTCCAGGCGCGGGTTCTCGAAACGCCGGGCCATTGCGCGGATCACGTCTCGTACTGGTTCGACGAGGAGCGCGTGCTGTTTGCCGGCGATACTCTCTTCACCCTCGGCTGCGGGCGCATGTTCGAGGGCACATATGCCGATTTCTGGCACACGCTGCAGCGGCTGGCGGCTCTGCCCGACGAAGCGAGCGTCTATTGCGGCCACGACTACACGCTCTCGAACGCCCGCTTCGCGCTGGCGGCCGATCCGGACAACGCGGCGTTGAAGGAGCGGGCCCGGGAGGCCGAGCAGGCCAAGGTCGAAGGACGTTTCCTGGTGCCGACCACGATCGGTGCGGAAAAGATGACGAACCCATTCCTGCGGGCCGGGGAGCCTGCGCTTGCGAAAACCGTTCATAAGGAAGGTGCCGCGCCCGTGGAGGTCTTCCAATCCTTGAGGGAATGGAAGAACAGGTTCTGACGCGGGACGGATGGCAGGAGCGGCAGGTTTCATGAACGACCACAGCCTCATCATCGGACTCGAATGCCGACTTCTGAATGCGTGGCCCTCGTTCGAGTATCAGGCTTATGACGGCTGGATCCTGCGTCTCGCCAACGGCTATTCGAAGCGCGCCAATTCCGCGACGCCCTTCCTGCCGAACGCGCCTCTCGATGAGGAATTGATCGATCACATGGTCGCGCGGTTCGTCGAGGCGAATGTGCGCCCCATCTTCCGCCTGAACGGGCTCGAGACCGCCGATTCAGACGAGCGGCTCAGGCTGCGCGGATTCAAGGAGATCGAGCCGACGCACGTTCTCGTGGCACCGATCAGGAGAGAGGACTGCGAGCGCGATCCGGAAATCGAGCTTCAGCCCCGCGCGTCGAAGAGCTGGGTACGCGAGGCGGCGGCTTCCTATGGCGGCGACAAGGCCGACGATGCGACCCTGATGCAGATCGTCTCCAGGATCCGGCAGAAGGCGGCCTTCGCCACGCTCAGCCTCGACGAGAAGCCCGTGGCCTGGGGGCTGGGCGTCGTGGAGCGAGGCTATGTCGGACTCTACGATATCGTCGTCGCGCCCGATCTGCGCGGCATCGGGCTCGGGCGCCGCGTCGTCTCGAGCCTCATGGCCTGGGGCTGCCAGGAAGGCGCGCACAGCGCCTATCTCCAGGTGCGCGAGGAGAACCAGGTCGCGCGCTCCCTTTATGGGGCGCTCGGCTTCGAAATGGCCTACCGCTACGTCCACCGGGTCATGCCTGGGCGGTCCGTCTAGGAATCAGCGTCGCCACCAGCGCGCCTGCCACGATGAGCCCGCAGGCGAGGGCGAGCGTCAGGGTCGGCTCCGCATAGCCGGCGAAGACCAGCAGAAGCGTCGAGAGGACGGGCGTCGCATAGGATGCGACGCCGAGAAGGCGGATGTCGCCACGCTTCATGCCGATGTCCCACACGTAGAAGGCACCGCCCACCGGCCCCAGGCCCAGGGCCAGCACGGCGAGCCATTGGGTCGTCGTCTCCGGCCACATGGTGGTCTCGAAGGCGAGATGGCAGACCCAGCTCAGCAGAGAGGTCATCAGGCAGAAGCCCGCCACCGCGTCGGTGGGGACCTGCCCGAAACGCCGCGAGAGCACGGAATAGCCGCCCCATACGAAAGCCGCCACGAAGGCGCAGGCGTAGCCGGGCAGGTACTCCGTCCGCGCGTCGAGGGCGCCGCGCCCGGCAATCAGCACGATCACGCCCGCGAATCCGAGGAGCGCCCCCACGAGATGCGCGCGCCGCAGGTGCTCCCCTGGCAGGAGCGATGAGAACAGCACGATGAGCAGCGGCCAGAGATAGTTGATCAGGCCCGACTCCGCCGGTGGCGCCAGACGAAGCGCTGCGAAATAGAGCGCATGGTAGCCGAACAGGCCGCCGATCCCGAGCGCCCACACCACCGGCTTCTGCCGCAGGGACTTGACGGCTTGCGGCCGCGCGATCCAGCTCCCCATTCCCACGAGCCCGCCGACGAGGAAGGTCATGGCGTTGAGCTGGAAGGGCGGGATCGTGCCTGTCGCCGCCGTGAACAGGGCCAGCAGGGACCAGAGCAGGATGGCGATGAGGCCGATGGTGGTGGCGGTGCGTGTCGTCATGATGCTGGCCACTAGAGCATCGGCCTCGAAAGGGAAAGTGACTTTTGAGGCATCCGGGAAAAGGCGGGGAGTCCCAGGGTGTCGGACGTGAAAGGCGGATATGTTGTTCTGGAACCCGTCCGATACTCCAGATCGCAATCAGCGGATCGTCCTCTGCGAAGAACCGGGTCCGCTTTTTCGCACGATGCGCTAGTAGGTCGTGCGCCCGCCGCTCAGGTCGAAGGTGGCGGCCGTCGTGAAGGAATTCTCCTCGGAGAGGAGCCAAGCCACCATGGCGGCGATCTCGTGGAGTTCGACGAAGCGGTCCCGGGGAATGCGCACGCGCATGTACTCGATGAATTCCGGCGTCAGCGTGTCGAGGATCTTGGTCTTGGCGGTGGTCGGCGTGATGCAGTTGACGGCGATGCCCGTCTTGGCGAGCTCCTTGCCGAGCGATTTTGTGAGGCCGATCACGCCGGCTTTCGCGGCACTGTACGCGGCGAGGTTCGGGTTGCCTTCCTTGCCGGCCACCGACGCGATGTTGACGATGCGGCCGTAATTGTTCTCCTGCATGATCGGCACGATGGACCGGCAGCAATTGAAGGCTCCGGTCAGATTGACCTCGACCACGCTGCGCCACTCGTCCGGCGCGTATTCGGTCAGGGGTTTGACCGGACCCGTGATTCCGGCGCCGTTCACCAGCCCGTCGATGCGCCCGAAGGCGGCTCGGGTCGTCTGCGTGGCGTGCTCGACGGAGGCGCTGTCCGACACGTCGGCGCTCAGCCCGATGCATTCCTTCGAGAGAGCGGCGGCGCTCGCCTCGGCCTCCTCGCGGCGCAGGTCCCAGATGGCGACTCTCGCGCCCGATTGGACGAGCCGCTCGCCGATCGCATAGCCGATGCCGCGGGCCCCACCCGTGATGACCACGGTCCTGCCCGCCATATCGATCCGATTCATTGATGGATC
>DASRWK010000184.1:0-5731 GCA_035776715.1 Microvirga sp. | reverse complement strand
GTACGTCCTCCGCTGGCTGCCGAAGGGCACCCATGAATGGGACCGGTTCGTCACCCCCGAAGAGCTGACCGACGCCCTCGGCCGGGCCGGCTTCGGCGTGAACGACCTCACAGGCGTCGGCTACAATCCCTTGAGGGACACCTGGTCCCTCTCGCGGGACCTCTCAGTCAACTACATGCTGCTGGCCTCGCGGACCTGAAGCTGCTCGCGCGGGGCGACGCTGAGCAACAGGTAGCCCGCGAGGGCCGACAGGGCGGAGCCCATGAGCACGCCGATCTTGGTGGCGTCGGTGAGCTCCGGGTTGTTCGGGAAGGCCAGCGCGCCGATGAACAGGCTCATGGTGAAGCCGATGCCGCAGAGGAGCGCCACCCCGTAGCA
Source organism: Microvirga sp. (assembly GCA_035776715.1). Lineage (GTDB taxonomy): Bacteria > Pseudomonadota > Alphaproteobacteria > Rhizobiales > Beijerinckiaceae > Microvirga. The sequence continues at coordinate 5,353 of DASRWK010000184.1, read as the reverse complement.
TTGCAGACGCGTGGCGCCCGCCGGCACATCGGCTAGCCCGAAGCGCATCGCCGCCGCCGAGAAGGCATAGACACCGACCTGCTTGCCGATGAAGAGGCCCATGGCGATGCCCAGCGGCAACGGGCTGAGCAGGGCATCGAGCGAGAGACCCGACAGCGAAACGCCCGCATTGGCGAGGCCGAAGATCGGGATGATGCCGTAGGCGACCGGACGATGGAGCGCGTGCTCCAGCCGGTGCAGCGGAGCATCCTCAGCGCGCGTCTTCTTCGGGTTGGGCTGGAGCGGGACGGTCAGGGCCAGGGCGACGCCCGCCAGCGTGGCGTGAATGCCCGACTTGAGCACGAAGAACCACAGGACCGCGCCGACGATCAGATAGGGCACGAGGCTCGTGACGTTGAGGCGGTTGAAGGCGACGAGCACGATCAGGCAGAGTGCGGCCGCGCCCAGCATCGCAAGCGAGAGATCGCTCGTGTAGAACAGGGCGATGATGATGATCGCGCCGAGATCGTCCAGGATCGCGAGCGCCGTCAGGAAGATCTTGAGGGACGTGGGCACGCGCGATCCGAGAACCGCCAGCACGCCGAGCGCGAAGGCGATGTCGGTGGCGGCCGGGATGGCCCAGCCGTGATAGAGCTGCGGCTCGTTGCGTGTGATGGCGAGATAGACGAGAGCCGGCACGATCATGCCGCCCAATGCGGCAATGCCCGGCAGAATTCGCCGTGGCCATGTGGAGAGCTGACCGTCCAGCATCTCGCGCTTGATCTCGAGTCCCACCAGCAGGAAGAACACCGCCATCAGTGCGTCGTTGATCCAGTGGAGCACGCTGAGACCCAGGACGTAGGTCTTCAGGATCCCGAAATAGAGGCCCGCCAGGGGAGAGTTGGCGAGGACGAGGGCGATCACCGTCACGCCCATCAGGATTATGCCGCCGGATGCCTCGCTGTCGAAGAACTTGCGCATCAGCGAAATGCGCCGCTTCGGTGTTACGTTGCTGTCCGGCCTATCCATGCATTCATCCTCCTTGATGGAGGCTGGTCATACGATGAAAGCGTCGCCATGGAAGGACCCAGGACCCAGTGTCCCATCACAAGTTCGGGAGCAGCTCTGCTGGTCAGGCTTGCACGGACACCCGGCGGCGCCTGATGCTGAGGATCGTATCGAGGCTCACGGGGCGGTAATTCCAGGCGTCCACGCCCACATCGTATTGCCGGGTCTGGGGCTTCAGCTTGCCGTGGGAGTGGCCATGGAGATCGATCCAGCCGCGGCCCATGTTCTTCCAGGTCCGGAAGGCGTAGTGGCACATCACCACCGCGCGGCCGTCCACATTGAGCTCCGCGTAGGCCTGGACGCTGTCCCAGCCTTCGGCGGCGAGCGTCGCCGGGCCGTCGTTGTTGCCGACGATCAGGTGCTTGCGCCCGTTGAGCCGGGAGAGCAGCTCGTCGATGCGCTCCGGGCTCGCATGCAGGGCAAAATCGCCGAGGTGCCAGACCTCGTCCTCGGGCGAGACGGTCTCGTTCCAGTTGGCAATGAGGGCCTCGTCATGTTCGGGAAGGGTCTTGAACGGGCGCTTGTCGATCCGCAGCACCCGCGGGTCGCCGAAATGAGTGTCGCTCGTGAAGAAAACCGCCAAGGGTCTGCCTTTCCCGCTACGCTTCACCCGAGATGGAGCAGGAAGGCAGAAGATCGAGAGTCGTCAAGGCCGACTATCCATGAGGATAGCCCGTTCCCTCTGGATGATCGGGCGAGACGGCCCGCAGGGCATGTCCCTTCGTCCGGCCGGGGTCGTGGTGCTGCGGCAGCCGGGCGTCAGTTCCGGTCGTCCGGCACATGGGGGATCGGCAGCACGTCGATTCCCTCCTCCAGCAGCGCGCGCGCCTCCTCGAGATCGGCCTCGCCATAAATCGAGCGCTCTTCGGCTTCGCCGTAGTGCATCTTGCGGGCCTCCTCGACGAAATCCTTGCCCACGTTCTCCGCGTTCCTGATCACGTGCTCGCGCAAGGCGCGCAGGGCCGCGCGGATCTCCTGCTCCTTGTCCGAGAGAACGGCCATGGCCTTCGCCTCGGGCTGAGCGGCAGGGGCCCTGTCGGTGCGCGCGATGGAGGGCGCCATGATCTGCTTGTCCACCTTGGAGGAGTTGCAGAACGGGCACGTCACGAAGCCGCGCTCGCGCTGGGCTTCGAACGCCTCGCTCGACGGGAACCAGCTCTCGAATTCATGGGCCTGCTCGCAGGCCAGGGCGTATCTGATCATGTCCTTGAGGGTTTCAACACACGCAACGATGAAGGGTCAGGCGGATGCCGCCAGACCGAAGGGTTTAAGGTTCGGGGCTGCCGCCACCTCGAAAGCCCGCGCATTCTTGAGGGTCGGAATGCGCCCGCGCACCTCTGTGACGAGAGCCGGGTCGATCTCCGCCAGAATCACGCCGGGCTCCGTGCCCGCTTCCGCCAGCACGCGCCCCCACGGATCGACGATGATCGAATGGCCGAAGGTTTCGCGGCCGTCCTCGTGCAACCCGCCCTGCGCGGCGGAGATCATGAAGGAGCCGGTCTCGATGGCGCGGGCCCGGTGGAGCACATGCCAATGGGCTTCGCCCGTCTGCCTGGTGAAGGCGGCCGGAGCGGAAAGGAACGAGGCGCCTTTCTCGGCGAGCGCCTTGTAGAGCGCGGCGAAGCGCACGTCGTAGCAGATCGTCATGCCGAGACGGCCCCAGGGCGTCTCGGCCAGAACCGCCGTATCGCCCCCGGTATAGGTGGCCGATTCGCGCCCGCTCTCCCCGTTGGGCAGATCCACGTCATAGAGGTGGATCTTGTCGTAAGCAGCGACGATCTCGCCTTCCCGATCGATGAGGAGGGCGCGGTTGGCGACCTTGTCGCCCTCCTTCACGGCGATGGAGCCGATCTGGATCATGATGCCCTTCTCCCGCGCCACCTCGCGAAGGGCCGCAAGCACGGGATCCCGAGCCTGCGGTCCGATCTTCTCGAACAGTTCCGTCCGGTCACGGCAGAGGAGGGACGTCATCTCCGGCGTCTGGGCGAAATGTGCGCCTTGCTCGGCGGCTTGGCGCACGAGGGCCACGGCGGCATCGCGATTCTTGAGAACATCGCGGCCGGAGCGCATCTGGATGCAGGCGGCGGTAAAACGAGCGGAGGACATCGGGGTGGCTCTCCGTCAGGCCTGAAGGAGGGGCTCGAGATGTCCCCGGTCGTCGAGAGCATAGAGGTCGTCGCAGCCGCCCACATGCCTCTCGCCGATGAAGATCTGCGGCACGGTGGTGCGCCCATTGGCCTTCTGGATCATTTCCGCCCGCGCCTCGGGGGTCTTTTCGATGTCGATCTCGGTAAAAGCGACGCCTTTCTCGTCGAGAAGCCGCTTTGCGGCTGTGCAATAGGGGCACCAGCCCTTGGTGTAGATCGTGATGGGCGGCATGAATGTCTCCGTGCTTTAGGCCTAGATATAGGAAGAACAGGGCCCCGTTCACAACTTCTGCACGACCCTCGCGAAAGCCAGAATGTCCACCGAGGCCGCGCCGCCCCGCAACAACGCTCGGGCCGCCGCGTTCGCGGTGGAGCCGGTGGTCAGCACATCGTCGACGAGAAGCACCTGCTTGCCCCTCAGCCGGGCTCTGGCCTCGGACGGCACCCGAAACGCGCCCTGCAGGTTCTCCTGCCGCTGCGCTTTGGTGAGGCCCACCTGGCGGCGCGTGCGCTTGACGCGGGCAAGAGCCGAGGGATCGCAGGGCAGGCCGCTTTCCCCGGCCACCACCTTGGCCAGCGCCATAGCCTGGTTGAAGCGCCGCCGCCAAAGCCGCCAGCGGTGAAGCGGCACGGGCACGATCAGATCCGCATCCCGCAGGAGTTCCGCGCCGGCCCGGGCCATCATGCTTCCCAGGGCGCAGGCCAGCTCCGGCCGGTCGTTGTACTTGAGCCGGTGCACGAGCAGGCTCGCCGTCCCGTCGTATTCCGCTACGGCCCGGGCGCGCCCGAAGACGGGCGGGTCGGAAAGAACGGCGGGCGACAGCAGGGGCTGCCCGAGATCAACCGGGAAGGGTGTGCCGAGCCGTTCGCAGAACGGGCGCTCGATGAAGCGGATGCCGGACCAGCAGGTGGCGCACAGCCCGTGCGGTTCGCTCGTCGCAGCCTGGCAGGCGATGCAGGTGGGAGGATAGATGAGGCCGATCATCAAGCGCCCGGCCTCCCGGGCCGCGTGGAGCAGACGGGAAGCCAATCCGGGCCGTTGCGTCTCGATGAGATCCCTCATCGGGCAAGCTTAGCGGATCAGGGACCGACGGGCGAGACAGAGTTGCTCCCTTGAGGGATGAGGAGGGGCGGGAGGTCGGTGTGGCGGGGTGAGCGATGAAACCAGCTGTGTCCACGTCGGCACAGACCCGATGCCGGCGATCCCGATCCGACGAGCGCTGCCCCCAGAAGCGGGACGGTCGGGATCGATCCCCGGATCAAGTCCGGGGACGGCCACGACACCGTAGAGCCGTCGGGCTCTCCAGACGACCCATGGCGCTCTGGCTTTTCGGCCCCGCCCTCGATCCCCCTGCACGGGGGAGGGGAGGACGACGCGGCACCTATTGAAAATCCCTTGGCTTGCGTGCCGTTAAACGCCATATCGAGCGCCTTATGAGCACACCTGACGTCTTCGACCGTTCCCTCGTCCGCCGGCGCCTTTCCCGCGCCCTGAAGGCCGGCTATGCCGATTTCCTTCTGGTCCGTGCCGTGGAGGATCTGCAGGAACGGCTTTCGACCGTGCTGCGCTCCTTCTCCCTGGCCCTGGACGTAGGAACGCCGACGCCTGCCGCAGCCGTCGCCCTCATGCGCGACCGCCGCGCGGAGAGGGTGGTGCGCCTTTCGCCCACGCCCGAGGCGGGCAACGTGCTGGGCGACGAGGAGCGGCTGCCGTTTTCCGGAGAGCGGTTCGACCTGGCGGTGTCGCTCCTCGCTCTCCAGGGAGTCAACGACCTCCCCGGTGCGCTCATCCAGATCCGGCGGGCGCTCAAGCCCGACGGCCTGTTCATCGGTGCGCTGCTCGGCGGCGCCACCCTGACCGAGTTGCGTCAGGTCCTGACCCAGGCCGAGGCCGAGATGGAAGGCGGTGTGAGTCCGCGCGTCGCTCCGTTTGCGGATCTGCGCGACATCGGCGGTCTGCTCCAGCGGGCGGGATTTGCCCTGCCGGTGACCGACACGGATATCGCCCGCGTGCGCTATGCCAACGCCTTCGCCCTCATGCGCGACCTGCGCGCCATGGGACTGACGAACGCGCTGAGCGATCGCCGCCGGACGCCTCTGAAACGCGGCACCCTGATGCGCGCGGCTGAGATCTATGCGGAGCGTTTCGCCGATCCGGA